>RGZZ01000261.1 GCA_010028905.1 Pseudomonadota bacterium
CGACCCCGTCATCGCTGACGACCACCTCGACGGCTTCGCCGACGCGCTGCGCTCGCACGGTCACCGTCCCCCCCTCTGGACGGGCGGTGACCCCATGTCGAATGGCATTCTCGACAAGAGGCTGAAGCGACATCGACGGGATGCGCGCCAGACGCGCCGCGTCATCGATATCGACCTGAACGCGCAGCCGCGATCCGAACCGAGCCGCCTCGATGTCGAGATAGGCGCGCAGGTACTTCAGCTCCTCATCGATGGACGTGGTGGCTGACTGCGTGGCGAGCGACTGTCGAAGAAACCGGGACAGGCTCACGATGAGGCGCTCGGCGCGAGGCGCGTCGACCATCACCAGCGACGCGATGCTGTTGAGCGCGTTGAAGAGGAAGTGCGGGCGGATCTGCGCGGTGAGGAAGCGCTGCCGCGTCTCGGCCAGCTCGACGGCCAGCCGCGCCGCGCGGGCCTGCTCGAGGCCCAGCGCCATGTGACCGGCGAGCGCGCGCACCACCGCCACCTCGTCCGGGCCGAAGCTGCGATCGGCCATCCGGGTGTCGGCATACAGCACCCCGAGCACCCGCTCCCCGAGGCGCAGCGGCGCGGCCATGACGCTGCGCAGGTCGTTGGCGGCAAGACTGTCCCACGCCGAGGTGTCATCGTCGTCGCAGACCAGTATGACCTCTCCCTCCGCGCGAGCGCGCGCAACCGCCGTTCGACTGAATGCGGCGGCCTGACCCAGATCGCGCCCTTCCGCGTCACGCCCGGCCGAGGGGGCCAGCTCGGCGCCATCCGCGAGGAAGAGAAGCGCGCGCTCCGCGCCGAGCAGCGATACCGCCTCATCGAGCATGCGGCGCAGCAGCTGCTCCGGGTCGGTAAGGGAGGTCCAGGCTGCGCTGGCGTGCAGGAGCACGTCGAGCTGCCGATGCACCCGCTCGAGGGTCGCCGGAGGCGCCGGTCCGGACAAGGCAGCGCGATCGTCGACGCCCAGTGTGCGGGAGAGCGCGCGCGCGAATCCCGCGATGCCGCAGCCCTGGGCCAGGGCAACGGCCTGCTCGGCATCGCGACGAGCGGCGGCGTGCCAGCCGCGACCCCGATACACGTGCGCGCGGACGACATGAGACTCGAGGAGGGTGAAGCGATTGTCGACCTCGTGCGACAGCTCCTCGGCACGTGACGCTCGCCTCAGCGCCACATCTGCGCGACCCTCGAGAAGGGCGAGTCGCGCGTGCAGCGCCTGACGGTGGCAGTCGAGCGATGCGACCGTCGCCACCCGGTCGACCCGGGACAGGTCGGCGCGCAGCTCGCTCACAGAGCAGCCACGTCGCACCCGTACCCAGGCCGCTACGACGGGAAGAGGTCGGAGCAAGACCGCTCCGCCCCCCACCTTCGATGACTGCCAGCGTCCCAGCAGCGCATCGACCTCGGCCTCCTGCGGCAGCGTGCGCAGCTGGCTGAGCAGCAGGCACAGCAGCGCCCAGAGACGTCGCGGCGATGGCGTGTCATCGCGATAGAGATCACCGGCCGCCTGGCTGAGCCAGGCACGGCTGTCGTCGGCCGAGCCGAGCAGCGCGCGAAGGGCCCCCGCGAGCGGCGAGAGAACCGCAGGACCCTCGCCCGGCCCCTCCACCGCACCCCGGATTCGGGCGACGCCACGTTCGGCCCACGAGAAGGCCTCGTCGAAACGACCGCGCAGCGCGAGGTTCAGCGCCAGATCGGCGGTGACAGCTTCGAACAGCCCGAGAGGCAGGTCCACTGCTTCTGCTTCGAGGAGGCGAGACGCCCCAAGAGAGGCCTGGGGCGCCCTGCCCTCCCATTCGAGGCGCTGGATGGCAGCCGCCTGCGCGACCACCGAATCGCCATCGCCGCCAAAGGTGTGGCGCACGGCCCGTTGCAGCGCTTCGGAGGCGGTCCACCAGGCGCCTCCCACCGGCTCGAGCCAGCCGGCCAGGCTCACAGCCAGGCGACCTTCTCCCGGAATGCCGCTGCCTGTCCGCGGCTCAGCGGCACCTCGTGCCGATCGTTGAGGATGAGGGTGAACGCACCGTTGAACCAAGGCGTCACCCGCGCGATGCGGGCCACGTTGACGATGTACGCGCGATGGCATCGAAAGAAGTCGGCGGGCAGAGAGACCTCGAGCCGAGCGAGGTTCATGGCGACCTGCCATTCGCGACCCCGCAGATGGGCGAACGTCTTGTCGTCCTGGGCCCGGAACCAGTCGATGTCGGTGACCGCCACCACCTCTCGAGCATCGTTGTCGACATCGCGAAGTGCGATCCGGTCGAGCACGGGCGGCGGCTGGGCGCCCAGAGCCTCACGCACGGCAGTGGTGACGACGCGGTGCCACCGATCCTCATCGCGCATCGAGTCCCGGATCCGATCGAGGGTCTTGGCAAGACGCTCGTCTTCGACCGGCTTCACCAGATAATCGAAGGCACGCAGCTCGAAGGCCTGCACCGCGTGCTCCTCATGCGCGGTGAGAAACACCACGAGTGGGGTGGGCTCGAGCTCGAGCAGCTGACGCGCTGCCTCAAGCCCATCGAGGCCTGGCATGCGGATGTCGAGGAAGACGACGTGCGGTCGCAGCGCGCGTGCCTGCTCGACGGCGCCCGCCCCATCGCTTGCCTCTCCCGTCAGCACGACGTCAGCGTGGGTCGCAAGCAGGCGGCCGAGGCGCTGACGAGCAAGCTCCTCGTCATCTGCGATGACCACCCGGATCTGTGCGACTGCCTCTGAACCCTGCGACTCCTGCATACGTGCCTCCACCCGATCTGGTTCCACGGCGCGAAGTTCCGGCCCTTCAGTGAAGACCATCGCCCCGCCTGCTGCGGGGGCTGTTGAAAACGCGCCGCCGCGCATGTAGCATGGAGAGCAGGAGAGAGCGATGCACGTGATCGCTCTGAGCCCCTCGCCTGGCACACGCTGGCGAAAGACGTGGAAAGGATCTGGCCAGCCATGCCCCATCTCTGCAGCAGGCACCCGCGTCGCCAGAAGCTCGTCTCCGCCGTGCTGGCCGTGGTGGCGATCGTGGCCGGGTGGAGCATCCCCACGTCTCACGCCCAGGGTGGCGCTGTGATCAGCTCCGAGGAGGCCGCAAACGCCGTTCTCGCGAGGGCGCGGGCCGGCATGCGCGCCGTCGGCCTCACGCTTCCCCGCGACATCCCGCTCAAGTTCCGCACCCGTGACGAGCTCAACACCGAGAACAATGCCAACGGCGGCAGAACCAACGAGCTCGACGGGTTCTACCGCCCCTACAACCCGGAGGAGATCTGGCTGGTCTCCGGACTCAGCGTGCCGCGCACGCTCGGGGTGCTCGCCCATGAGCTCACCCACGCGTGGCAGAGCGAGAACGCGCCCCAACAAGATCGAAAGCTCCAGGAAGGCTTCGCCACATGGGTGCAGTATCACGTGCTGCTGAACGAGGGGTATGCGAGCGAGGCCGCCGTGCTCACGCGCTACGGCGACGATGACTACCGCGGCGGGCTGCTCGCGCTGCTCGCCCTTGAGCGGGAGCGCCAGATGAGCGGCGTGGTCGAGTTCGCCCGCACCGCTTCTCGGCTCTGAACGCGCAGCGCGCGCGATGGCAGACATGAGGCGCCTCCTCGCGCCAGGCACGGTTCTCCACGACCGGTACACGATCATCGACGTTCTGGCCCACGGCGGAATGTCGACCGTATACCGCGCCCGCGCGCTCGACCGCCCCGAAGCCGTGCTCGCCATCAAGCAGATGCGACGCGCGGGAGACGATGCAAGCCTACGCAAGAAGGCGTCCGATCAGTTCAAGGCAGAGGTGGCGCTCCTCTCGCGGCTCGCCCACCCGAGTCTCGTCCCGCTTCTCGACACCTTCGTCCACGAATCGCACCCGTGCATGGTGATGCCCTGCGTCGAGGGGCGCGACCTCGACGCCCTGCGTCGAGAGCGGCCGTTCGAGATCCGGCTTGCCGTCGACGTGCTCGACCAGCTGAGCGCGCTGCTGACGTGGCTTCACGGTCGAACCCCACCCGTCATCTTCCGCGACCTCACCCCTCGCAACGTGCTCCTCACGCCGCAAGGAAGAATCGTCGTCGTCGACTTCGGACTGGCGCGAGATCTGCGCGAAGACGACGACACCCGCACCTGCATAAAGGGGGCGGGCACGCCTGGATTTGCCCCCATCGAACAGGTCGGTGGCGGAACCACCGACGTGCGCAGCGACCTCCACGCCCTGGGGGCCACCATATACACCCTGCTCACCGGCATCGCCCCGCCATCGGCGCCAGACCGCATGCGTGACCCGACCCTGCTGCGCACGGTGCGCTCGATGCGCCCCGAGGTCAGACCAGCGCTCGCCTTGCTCGTCGAGGACTGCTTGTCGCTGCACGCCACCCACCGCCCTCCAGACGTCGGCGCGGTTCGTGCGCGTCTTCTCGCCTGCATCGAAGAGCTGCGCCTCCCGGCATCGCAGGCGCCATCAATCCCCCCCCCTCCTCCCGATCACTGCGCCGATCCGCGCTCGTCGTGGGTGCTGACCGCCATCGAGGGCGCTGACCGTGGAGGACGCTATCGACTCACCGCATCGACCGTCACGCTGGGACGCGGAGATCCCCTGATGGCCTCCGAAGATGCACTGAAGTTCACCGAGGCGAGCGTGTCGCGCGCGCAGGCGACCCTTCACCTCGACCCCATCACAGGCCGATATCGCCTGGTGCACGAGACAGCGGCCTCCAATCCCACCCGCGTGAACGGTCGCCGCGTCGAAGCGCACACGCTCGAGCGCGGCGATCTCATCGTGATGGGCCGACTGCAGCTGCGGGTAGAGCGCGAGGAAGCGACCCGCTCCGCCCCGGCTCCCGTACGCGCGGACGACGCCACCACGGCCCTCTGAGGTTCGCCAGTGAGAGCAGTCAGAGACCGTTGAGCATCTGCTGCAGCGGCAGCAGCGCCGCAATGAGGGCCAGGAGCGCGGCGCAACCCGCGCCCAGCAGCAGCAGCGGGGTGAGGACATCCATCACGATGCCGAGGCGGGTGTTGAAATCCTCCTCCAGCAGGTCGGCCACCCGCGTCAGGGGCACGGAGTAGTCGCCTGACTCGTCTCCGAGGCGGAGCATTCCGAGAAAGAGCTCCGCTTGGGCGGGGCATTCCTCTGCGAACGCCTCCGAGAGCGACTGACCGCGCATCACCGCGGCTCTCGCGCTGACGCAGCGGGCCTTCCACGTCTCGCTGTAGCACAGCGTGCGCGCCAGATCGAGCGCAGGCAGCACATGAACCCCGCACGACAGCTGCACCGAGAGCGCGCGGCACAGCTGGATCTGCGCCGCCGACGCCATGAGCGCTCCGACGAGCGGAAGCCTGGCAAGCCAGCCCTCGAGACGCAGCACGAAAGCACCGTCCTCCAGACGCTTCAGGAACCGATGGACCACGAGCACCGCGACGATGACACCGCAGAGCACAACCGCGCTGTTGCCCGCGGCCCACACCAGAACGCCCACGCACCGCGAGATCAGGGGGAGCGTGGTGCCCCTGGGAGGGATCTGCAGAAGTCCGGGAAGCACCCAGCGAAAGAGCGCGAAGCTCATGAGTGCGGCGCACAGCATGACCAGAACGGGATATCGCAGGGCTGATGAGACGCGAAGGCGGAGCTCCTCACGGCGGGTGAGGATGTGAGACGCCTGCATGACCGGCTTCGACAGCCCGACCCTCTCGCCCACCTTGACCAGGCCGCACACCAGCGGGTCGAACGCGCCGGGATGGGCCGCGAGCGCGTCCGACAGACGTCTGCCCTGTGAGAGGCTGATTGCGACCGAGGCGATGATCTCGCGAAAGACGGCGTGGCTCTCGCCGTCCCGAAGCACGTCCATGCTTCGCACCAGAGGGACGCCGGCGTTGATGAGCACGCTGAGCTGCGCGAAGAAGATCGCGCGCGTCCGCACCGAGATTGCGGAAGACGGCAGAAGCCGCCGCCACCAGACCAGCCCGCCTTCACCTCGCATCGAGATCTCGTTCTCTCCCCCCGCATTGATTTCCTCGCATTCTTGGCGTACATTCCTGTGCTGTGACTGACCGCACAACGGGGGCCTCGTCGAGCGGATCGCTGCCCCGCCGCGTAGGACCCTATCGCATCGAGGGGCTCGTCGGCCGAGGGGGTCAGGCGCGGGTCTATCGCGCTGTCGATGCTCGCGAAGGGAAGATCGTCGCACTCAAGGTCATGAACGTGGGTGCGGCGCTCGATGTCGAGACCCGCAGACGGTTCCAGGTCGAGATGCGTGCCGCGCGCGCCGTGAAGCACGAGAATCTCGTGCACCTCGTCGACTCGGGCGAGGATCCCGACCACGGCCCCTACCTGGCGTGGGAGCTGGTCACCGGCGACAACCTGCGATCGCGAATTCTCAGCGTGCCTGGACGGCTCCCTGTCGATCGCGTGCTGCAGTTGATCGAGGGGGTTGCGCTCGGCCTCGCCGAGCTTCACCGACACGGCATCGTGCACCGTGACGTCAAGCCGGCCAACATCTTCGTCACCGAGAACGGGCAGGTGAAGCTCGGCGATTTCGGCATCGCGCGCATGGCGGGAGAGGCCACCATCACCGAGTCGGGCGTCGTGGTGGGAACCCCCGCCTACATGTCACCGGAACAGGCCGGCAGCGGTCGGCCCGTCGATGGCCGAAGCGATCTGTACGCGCTCGGCGTCATCATGTACGAGCTGCTGGGCGGGCAGCGCCCCTTCGTCGGCGAGAGCGAGATGAGCGTGCTGCACAAGCATCTGCACGCACAGCCCCCATCCCTGGCGCGACTGCGCCCCGATCTTCCCCATGCCGCTCTGTCCATCGTGGAGCGCTGCCTCGACAAGAACCCGGATCTCCGCCCCGCAGACGCCTCAGCCCTGGCCGCTGCAGTGCGCGAAGCGCGCCTCGATCAGCGGCCGCCATCGCCGCTCGATCGCGTGCGCGGGCGCTGGCGCGACCTCGCTCCGGAGGTGCGCAGGCAGCTCGTCGCCCTGCTGCTCATCGGCGTTGCGCTCGGGGCAGGGGCATGGCTGGCCCTGTCGGAGACAAGCGAGCCTCCCCCGTCGTCAGCAGCGAGCCCAACGCCTGGCGCTGCGATTTCAACGGGAGAGGTTCCGGAGGCGACGCTGCCGCTTGCGGCCACCGGCGTGCCACCCTCGTCCCCTTCCGCCGCAGGCACGAGAACGCAGATCGGCATGACCCGTCGTCCCCCCCCTGCTCGCGAGGCGCAGCC
>RGZZ01000262.1 GCA_010028905.1 Pseudomonadota bacterium
CAAACGATTTTATCGGCACGATACGGTGTCGGAGGGGGGCGCGCCGCGAGATCACGGCGAGAGGCCGTTCGACCGAGGTGAGATGTCGATCGGGCAGCCTCGCCTGCAAGCCCCCGTCGCGGGTGTGTCAGTGCGCAGACGCGGGTACGGGGCGTTCGACGCGGCAGGAAACGAAATGCGATGTGAAGGAAAGCCCCTCACATGAGCACCGAGAACGCCTCGCACCCTGTTGCTAGCACCGCTGCATCGTCAGGCGATGCCGCAGCCGAGACTGCCGCCGACGGCGTAGCGCATCGGAATGACGCCTCTCCGCTCGGCGCACCCTTCGAAGACGTGCGCACCCGCGAACCGGACCTCGCCGAGATCGAGGCGTTCGTGCGCGAGCATCCGGGGTACGCCGCGGCGCCGATTCTCGATGAGATGCGCGTGACCGAGTTTGCGCGACTCGACGCCTCGGGGGCGGTCTACCTCGACTACACGGGGTCGGGCCTCTATGCGCAGTCACAGGTCGACGCGCACGGGGCCATGCTGGGGCGTGACGTGTATGGCAATCCGCATTCAGTGAGCCCGTCGGCGCAAGCTTCAACCGCGCATCTCGAGCGGGCGCGCGAGGCCGTGCTGCGCTTCTTCAACGCATCGCCCGAGACGTACGCGGTCATCTTCACCGCCAACGCCACGGCGGCGCTGCGCCTCATCGGCGAGCACTACCCGTTCGGTCCCGAGCGCGGCTACATCTTCACGCAAGACAACCACAACTCGGTATGCGGCATCTCGGCGTTCGCGGAGCGCGCGGGGGCCGCGACCACCGTGATCGCCCCCACGGTTCCCGATCTGCGCCTCGACCACGAGCAGGTCTGCGCCGCCCTCGGCCCCGTGTCTGACGCGCGCAAAGGGCTGTTCGCCTATCCCGCGCAGTCGAACTTCAGCGGGGTGAAGCATTCGCTCGACCTCATCGACGAGGCCCAGCGGCGCGGCCATGATGTGCTGCTCGACGCGGCCGCCTTTGCCCCCACCAATCGCCTCGATCTGGCGGCGCATCAGCCCGAGTTCGTCTGCATCTCGTTCTACAAGATGTTCGGATATCCGACCGGCCTCGGCTGCCTGCTCATCAAGCAGACCGCGCTCGCGTCGTGGCGTCAGCGGTGGTTTGCGGGCGGCAACGTCAAGCTGGCCTCTGTGCTCGGCCAGGGATTTGTGCGGGGTGCGGGCGCGGCGGCATTCGAAGATGGCACGGTCGATTTTTTGTCGATCCCCGCAGTCGAGATGGGCCTGGCCTTCCTCGAGGGCGCGTCGCACGCGCACATCGCTGTTCGCGTGCAGGCCCTCACCGATTACACGTTGCGCCACATGCGGTCGCTCGTCCACGCATCGGGGCTTCCCCTCATCCGCCTGCTAGGGCCCATCGACACCATCGATCGGGGCGCCACCATCGCGTTCACCGTGGTCGATTCGCAGGGTCAGGTCCACGACATCCGCAAGCTTGCCATTCTCGCGGGGCAGCACGGCATCTCGGTGCGCACCGGGTTCTTCTGCAATCCGGGCGCGGGAGAGGCGGCCTTCGGGCTCAGTGCCGACGACCTCGTGCCGTTCTTTCGTCAGTCGGAATTCACCTTCGACGACCTGCGCGCGCACTACCGTGCTCATCACGGCTTCGACATCGGCGCCATTCGAGCGTCCTACGGCCTGGCCTCGAACTTCCACGACGCCTGGCGGTTCGTCGCGTTTCTGCGGGGTCTGGTCGATCGCACGTGCAGAGACTTGGCCACGTGGCCGGGCGACGCGCCTGACGAGAGTCCGGTCTGCTCGGGGTAGCACGCACGCCTGGCGTCAGTGCCTCCACAAGATGGGGCTTTGCGCAACTGCCAGAGGGCGCGGCAGACTTCTTTGCACAGCGGGTTTGTCCCCCCCGGCCTCGTGGTGGACCTGCGGCTGTCCCCCCCGGCCTCGTGGTGGACACGGGATTGTCCCCCACGGCCTCGTGGTGGACACGGGTTTGTCCCCCACGGCCTCGTGGTGGACACGGGTTTGTCCCCCACGGCCTCGTGGTGGACACGGGTTTGTCCCCCCCGGCCTCGTGGTGGACACGGGATTGTCCCCCCCGGCCTCGTGGTGGACACGGGTTTGTCCCCCCCGGCCTCGTGGTGGACACGGGATTGTCCCCCACGGCCTCGTGGTGGACTTCTCTCGGACCCTGCTGTGCCCGGGATAGATGGCACATCTTGCCCCTCAACCGCGCGTGTAGGGCGATAGAGGAGCCTTCAGCAGGAGTGATGGCAAGCTCGTGCGCCCACAGGTCCGGTATCTCTCTCACTCTTCACTCGTGCGAGGCCTGCCAGTTTCTGACCAGAAGGTCACACCAATGAGTCTCACCTGTACGCCTCTCACATTGAGATGTTGACATATCGGAATATTTCGATATAATGACATCAGCGCACCCGATCCGCGCGGGCTGGAGGGTGCCGGTCACAGCGCCCACGCCGGGAGGCAGGTGCAGATTGAAGGGTTTCGATGAGCGTTCACGTCACGCATCTCACCGATCTTGAGCGTCTCGCGCAGGCTGCCGAGTGCCTGCGGGTGCTGGCCCATCCGCTTCGCCTGCGCATGGTGCAGATGCTGCTGCGCGGGCGCTACACCGTGAGCGAGCTTGCAGAGGCCTGCGAGCTCACCACGCCCATGGCGTCAGAGCATCTGCGCCTGATGCAGCGCTGCGGCTTCCTGCGCAGCGACAGAGACGGGCGGCATGTGTACTACCGCGTGATCGAGCCGCATCTCTCGAGCATCATGGCGTGCATCGAAGCGCGTTTCGATGCGCCCGCCGAGGCTGCGTCATAAGTCACATCCATTCTCATCCCCCGATTCACATCTGAGGAGATCCACACTCATGAGCGTCCAGACCATCACCGCCAGCGCCCTTCGAACGGTGCTCGAGAACCAGCCTGATGTCGATCTCATCGACGTTCGCACCCCGTCTGAGTTCGCGGCCATCAGCCGCTCTACGTCATCTGCCGATCGGGCGGGCGCAGCCGTCAGGCATGCGAGAAGCTGCAGGCGGCCGGATTCGGAGAGGTCATCAGCGTCGAGGGGGGAACGCAGGCCTGTGAGCAGGCGAATCTCCCTCTCACTCGAAGCGATATCAAGGTCATCTCGCTCGAGCGGCAGGTGCGCATCGCCGCAGGCCTGCTCGTCGTGACGGGGCTGCTCGTCGGCGAGCTCGTGAACCCGTGGGGTCGAGGGCTCTCCGCGTTCGTGGGATGCGGCCTGATCTTTTCCGGCATCACCGATACCTGCGGCATGGGTCTGATGCTGGCCCGCATGCCGTGGAACAAGCAGGCGGGCGCCTGCCAGCGCAGCTAGGTCGTCTTCACAGAGCAACCGGAACGCTGCGACCGGCAGGTGGGCGTATGGCTCTGGCGCTTCTTGCGGAAGAATTGATGGTGTGTGGCGTGCGCGCCACGTTCACTGATTTGAGGAGGAATGTCTGATGTTCTTCAAGCAGTACTATCTGTCGTGCCTGGCGCACGCATCGTACATGATTGCCGACGAGGCCACGCATCAGGCCGCGGTGGTCGATCCGCAGCGCGATATCGATCAGTACCTCGAAGACGCAAAGGCCCACGGGTTCGAGATCCGCTACGTGATTCTCACCCACTTCCACGCCGACTTCCTGGCGGGTCATCTCGATCTGCGCAATCGCGTGGGGGCGAAGATCGTTCTGGGCGCGCGCGCGAAGGCCGATTTCGAGTTCCGCGCGGTGACCGACGGCGACACCATCGAGCTGGGCATGGTTCGCCTGCAGTTCATGGAGACGCCTGGGCACACACCGGAGGGCATCTCCATTCTGGTGTTCGATCCGGAGCACAGCGCCACAACGCCGAAGGCGCTGCTGTCGGGCGACACCCTGTTCATCGGTGACGTGGGGCGCCCGGATCTGCTCGCCTCGGTCGGGGTCACCGCCGACGAGCTCGCCGACATGCTGTACGCCTCTGTGGGGCGCCTGCGCGAGCTGCCCGACGAGGTGCTGCTCTACCCGGCCCACGGGGCGGGCAGCATGTGCGGCAAGAACCTGAGCAAGGACACGGTCTCGACCCTCGGCCAGCAGAAGCAGTCGAACTACGCGCTGCAGCCCATGTCGCTCGAGCAGTTCAAAGCCATGGTGACCCACGAGCAGCCCGAGGCGCCGCGCTACTTCGTCTACGACGCCATCAAGAACCGCACCGAGCACGATGACCTCGCCCACACCCTGGCCACCGAGCTGCAGCCCCGTACCCTCGATGAGGTGCTGGCCCTGCGCGACGGGGGCGCCAAGGTGCTTGACGTTCGCGCCGCGGCAGACTTTGCGGCGCAACATCTGACGGGGTCGATCAACATCGGGCTCGAAGGCAGCTACGCAACGTGGTGCGGCACCATTCTCTCGCCTGAAGATGACATCGTGCTGGTGGCCGCGCCCGGCGTCGAGCGCGAGGCCGCGATGCGGCTGGGGCGCATCGGCTACGATCGGGTGCGCGGCTACCTCGAGGGCGGCGCCACCGCGCTTGCCGCGCGTCCAGACCAGGTGTCGACGCTGCGGCGCATCACCGCCACCGAGCTGCACGAACGCCTCACCGCGCAAGACGCGCCGCTGGTGCTCGACGTGCGCACGCAGGCCGAGGTCGACCGCGGACGCATCGAAGGCAGCGTGCACATTCCGATGCCCCATCTCGCCGAGCGCATCGCCGAGGTTGCGCAGCGGGGCCCTATCGTCGTGCACTGCCAGGGCGGATATCGCTCACCCATCGCGGCCTGCCTGTTGCGACGCGCGGGCGTCGACGACGTCACCGATCTTGTGGGGGGCTACAACGCGTGGGCCGCGGCCCAGGGCTCGCCTGAAGGTTCGGCCGCGGGTGCCCAAGGCGGCGCGTGCGCCACTCCCGCGGCGGGCAGCTGCGCGCTTCCCAAGGCCTGATCGCGCATGGAAGGCCTGCTCTACGGCGCGGTGGTGGGGCTCTCGCTCGGGCTCACGGGCGGGGGCGGAGCCCTGTTCGCCGTGCCGCTTCTCGTGTACGGCCTGCACCTGCCCATGCGCGAGGCGGCGAGCGTTTCGCTGGCCGCGGTGGGAACGGTGTCGCTGGTGGGCGCCTGGCAGCGATGGGTCGCGGGCCAGGTCGATGTCGCCACCGGACTGATCTTCGCCCTGGGGGGAGCGGTGGGCGCGCCCGTCGGCGTGCGCATCGCGAAGGCGTTGCCCGAATCGGTGCTGCTGCCCATGTTCGCGGGCTTGATGCTGCTGGTGGCGTCGAAGATGTGGCTCGAGGCCGGCGCCTCGCCGAAGACGCGATCGGCCGAGACCGGCGTCGATGCTGGCGTGGCGGGTGTACGAGTACTTGTCGAAGCCTCACCCTCGGGCGGAGAGCGCGTTGAGCAGGGCGCGGCGAGGGGGCGGGCGTTGCGTCTCGTTCCGCTGGGGTTGGTGTGTGGTGTTCTCTCGGGGATGTTCGGCGTCGGGGGCGGCTTCATCATCGTGCCGTCGCTCGTGCTGTTCGCGAACACGCCGATGATGCTTGCGGTGGGGACCTCGCTCATGGTCATCACCCTCGTGAGCGCTTCGGGGGTGGTCTCGCATCTCATGATCGGCAGTGAGGTTCCCTTTCTCGTCACGGCTCTATTCGTCGTGGGCGGGGTCGGCGGACTGCAGGTCGGTCAGCGCATCGGCGCCCGTCTCGCCCCCGGCGTTCTTCAGCGCGTCTTCGTCATCGTGCTTCTGGGCGTCGCTGGCCTGGTGCTGGTTCGCCCGCCCGCGTCCCTGCCCGCTGCGGGCGCGTCTTCTGCGGGTGCGTCTTCTGCAAGCGCGGCGTCTGCGGGCGCGTCTTCTGCGAGCGCGTCTTCTGCGGGCGCGTCTTCTGCGAGCGCGGCGGGAGCTCGGCCCTAGGCGGCGGCTACGGTCATTGCGGCCTGAGATCGGCGAAACCCGCGCCCCGTCACGCTGCCCCACTGTGCAGCCCAGGGAGCCTACCTTGTCGGTACCGCCACGGGTACGAGTGGAGCCCCGGAGGCAGGCGGAGCCTCATTGATCTGCTGCTGCGGCAGCGCGTCAGGCCCCACGGGACGGAACGTGGCCGCGCGATCTCCTGGGTCGACGCTTGCGCCCGATCCCCCGTACCAGAACCACTGCGTGTGCAGGTTGTGCACCGTGCCGTTCTCGGTGAGATCGAGCAGCGCGACGTTCAAGCGCTGCTGTAGCGGGCTGTTCACGGGGATGGCGTATCCGAAGGTCTCCCACTGGTACGCCACCGACAGCAGGGTGAGGGGCTGATCGGGATGCTGGTGCATGTAGTAGCGCAAGGTCGGCTCATCGTAGATCACGGCATCGGCGCGCTTTGCGAGGAGCAGCTCGATGGCGGCTTCGAGGGTCGGCACGGTCACCTCGGTGGCGTGGTAGGTGCGAGCAAAGCTCTGTCCCACGCTGCCGGTCACCACGGCCACACGCCGCTTCGCCAGCGAGTCGGCGCTCTTGATTGATGTGGTGTCGAGGTTCGAGATGGTGAGCGCGGTGGTGATGGTGGCCGTCAGTGTCGAGAGCAGAACGGTCGAGAGCAGCATCCAGATGGCGATGGTGAAGCGTCCCAGCGGCGTGACGGGGACACGGTCGCCATAGCCCACGGTGGTCATCGTGGTGGTCATCGTGACATAGGTGAGCCAGAGGCTGTTGCCCAGGCCCTTCAGGTATGCGCGCGGGATATCGGGGTTCTTCCCGCGCTCGAACAGCCATACGAGGTGGGCCACCGTGAACAGCACGAGGGCCACGCCGCCGGCGGTGATGGAGATCAGCAGGCGCAGCACCGGGCGGATGCGATCCCACACTGTGGGCGGTTCCCCAAATGTGAGAATCGCGAGGTTCGACGCGAAGAAGGGCTGGGTGAACGCGGTTCGCGTCAAGCGCGTCGCGGTGACGGCCAGGGGACCCAGCGCGATGTCGAGCTTTCCGCGCTGCACGAGGTTGACCTGTTCCTGCGACGAGGGAACGTCGACGAGAGTGTAGCGCACGTTCGCCCGAGCGGCCACCGCCTTCCACAGCTGCACGCTGAAGCCGTCGGGCTCGCCGCCTGGGGTGCGCGTCAGCCAGGGTGGGTCGCCACCAACCCCCACGCGCAGCATCGGACCCGTCGGGGAAGGGGAGGGCGAGGGGCTGGGAAACGGCGC
>RGZZ01000263.1 GCA_010028905.1 Pseudomonadota bacterium
TCTCCCGCGTCATCGACGCCATGTTCGCAGAGGCATACGACGAGCGTGAGTTTGCAGGCCGCTACTTCCTGACGTGGGATGCGCTGCGCGCGATGCGCCACGCCGGCATGGAGATCGGCGGGCACGGACACCTGCACTTCACCGACACGGCCGTATCGTCTGACGAAGCCGCGGCCGACGCGCGCCGCTGCCTGTCGCTGCTCGAGCAGCGCCTCGCCATGACGGTGCGCAGCTACGCCTATCCCTACGGAATCTACGTACCCGCAACGGTGAACGTCCTGCGCGCCCACCCCATCGACGCCGCCTTCACGTGCCGCGCCGGGCTCGACTGGATCGACTCGCCCCTGACCATCGACCGCCTCGACTGCTCCATGTTCCCCACGCAGGCGAACGCGGAGCCCTGCGCGTGGTCGGTTGCGGAGAAGCGGGCCGCGGAGCACGCCCAACCGAGCTGACCCCCGGTCGCGCGCGATCAGGCGCCTGCGAGAACGCAGTCGACGACGACCGTGTAGTGCTCGGCGCGATTGCCCCAGTTGTAATCGGCGATGAAGCCCTCATCGACCACGGCCGGCGCGTTGCTGCCCAGGGCACTGCGCAACGCCGCGAGCGCGTCCTCGACCGTGGTGCAGTAGACGAGGCTGGGCACATCGCGCAGGTCGATCAGGGGGCGTTCGAGCAAGACCGAGATGACGTGCTTTCCCAGCAGGTGCGCGTCCTTCCCCACCTGGGAGTGATCGGTCATCACCACATCCGCCATGCCGACGACCTCGGTGATGGGCGTGGCGGCGTCTAGAAGGGTGTGCCCGTTCAGGAAGGGCTCCAGGTCGAGGTAGCGCTCGCGATACATGGGGTGCGGCTTGATGAGCACGCGGGTATCGCCCGCCGCCGTGGCCTCGAGAACAGCGCGCATCCACACCTTCTCGGCCGGGTCGTATCCGGAGGTGGCCACGAGCACGACCTTCGCCGCCGGCCGAGCGGCGTCGGGCTGACCGTAGCGATACAGCTGCGGATGACCGGCCTTGACGATCTCGAAGCGATCGCCGAACACCTGACGCAAGGACCGCTCGGCCTGCCGCCCGTAGCAGAAGACCGTGTCCGCGAGGTAGGCGTAGGGATTGGTGTAGAGACGCTCCGAGATGGAGGCCGACACCATGGCCAGTCCGCGCACACCGAGGGGTGCCGCCAGGCGCTGCACGTGATAGGCCATGGCCGTTGAATCCGGAACATAGAAGACGTGCGAGTAGCGCGCCAGATCGAGGCTTGATGCGTACCTCGACAGCTTTGCCACCTCCGTCGCGCTCGTCGCGGTGAGCGAGAGGTTGGCCAGGCACTCGAACGCGTCTCGGGGGGCCGCATACCAGGCCTGCCGAACCACGCGCCAAAGCGCATCGTCGCTGACGTCGAATGCGAGATCGGGCGTCTGGAAGGGAATGCCGCGGGCCTGCAGCCGCTCTGCCACCCGCGTGTCGCACGCGATGACATCGAACGGCACCCCACGACGCGCAAGCTCGTCGAACACGGGATAGTAAGGCGTGAGGTAGAGCCCGTACTCGTTGTCGTGCGCCACGAACAGAACGCGCGGGCCAACGCGCTCAGCTCCAGCGGGCCTCGCCTCGCCGACCTCTGGCGCGACTTCCCCAGAATGCTCAACCGATCGCAGCCCGGCTCCGAGCAGGCCCACGAGACCGTCGAAAACCTCTGCCCGCCCATCGTCGTCGATGCGGTGAAACGACGTAGGCCCCTGGGTCTCGAGGGCCAGGTGAAGGGGATGGGCCGCATCGAGACGGCAGAAGCAGACCACATCGTGGGGCGCCACCTCGGCAAACGCCAGCGTGTGCCGCGTGAGCAGCCTGTAGGCATCGCCGAGCCCCTGGAAGACCCGCGCACGTCGGGCGGGAACGGGATCGTCCAGCGCTTCCTGCACCCGCTCCCAGTGAGCGTTCACGCGCTCGTCGTCGACGTGAATGAGGTTGCGGAGCGTGGGGTGCCCGTCGATCTGCTGGGCGGTGAAGTACACCGCCCCATCGGGCGGATTGGCCCCGAGGTAGCGCTCGAGGGCCGCGCGGCCCGTGTAGAACATCACCCGGATCGAGCGGTTGGTGCGCGCGGTGTGCTGGCGAACCCTCACCATGTCGCCTCTCGACTGCGCAGCCGCCGCCCGAGACTCGGCGGCGCGGCGCACCGCGGCCTCGAGCCCCCGAGGAGACGCCGGAGCCATCACGTCGCCCACCGGCTCCCCGAGGCACGCCTCGAGCGCCTGCAACGCGAAGAGGCTGGCGCCACGGCCGCGACAGGCATCGGCGCCGAGTGCGAGCACCGCCTTCCCGCGCGAGCGCGCGACGAACTCGAAGCAGTGGGCCAGCATATCGTCAGCGGCGCGGGCCACGTGGGTGAACCCATCGAACGCAACCCCGTCGAGCCGATCGAGCACCTCCCCGATCTGCGAAATCGTGCTCGAGTTCAGGCAGAGGTTCACCTGGTAGTCGAGAAGCGTCGAAGGGTGGGGCTCGTAAGACGCCCGGGCCTCTTCCTTGCGCTCCGCCGCCGACCGATGCGCGGGAGAGAGCAGCGTGCTGCTGGCCCCTCGCGCCTCCAGCGCCGCGTGGGCCGCCTCGCTCGGGGTGAACCAGACCAGCCGCAGGCCGCGGCTGGCGAGCCACTCCGCGACGTCGACAAGATCCGCGGAGGGTTCGTCACCTTGCCAGAACAGGGCCAGACCAGGCGTGGGCGACGGGGCATCGACGACCGCGCCGCGCTCGCTGCCTGGCCGTGGGGGGGAGGGGCTCGATGACGCGAACATCTCGCAGAACCCGCGCAAGGTGCGCTCCCAGGGCTGGAGCGCGCCGCCCTCGAGGCGTGAGATGTCGAGGCGCCGGCCGTAGCCGAGGGCGAGATCGAAGATGGAGGCCCGTTCGAGCCTGAGGAAGACGCGGGCACGCGTTCCCTCGCCCAGACCGTGGAGGCGGGCCACCGTGAGGGGATGGAGATCGCCCAGGTACAAGAACATGGCCACCGCGCGCAGGGGGGTCGACGCCGCTGACACGGCCGCGAGGAACCTCCCGCGGATGTCGGCCGCCGCCGCCGCCGTCAGGGGGCGCGTGAGCGGGCGACACCCGTCGATCGGGTCGTCAGCGTACGCGGGCGGTCCCGGATTCTTCGCCAGCCACTGGCGCACGTCGTCCGGGTGGCTGTAGTAGACGAGCTGGAGGTCAGCCGCGCTCACGCCGCTCTCCTCGGGCGGCGGCGACGACCGCCGGCTGAACAGGGAAAGCAGGCGTTGGCCAAGGCCGCTCGGGCGACCGCCCTCGCGATCGGGCGCATCTGACACGTCGAGCGGATGTCGCGCCAGCACCGCGCCATCGTCGGGCGCCTCGATATAGAGCCACCCCTGACCGCTGCGAAGCGCAGGAGGAAGGGCCAGACGAAAGGGCACGGCCTCTCCCCACGCCTCCCCTTCTCCCACCGACAGGGTCTCGAGAGGCACCCGCCCGTCATCGCTGCAGAACGTGAGCGCCAGCGTCGACCCCACGCCGCGCAGCCCACCCACCGTGCCCTCGATGGTCTCGCCCGCACCGACCTCGGCACGGGTCAGGAACAGCTGGGCGGCCACCACCTCGACGGAGTGTGTCGCCTCGGCCCCGCTCGACTGCGTTCGGATCGTCAGATCGTACCGCCCCGGACGCACGCAGGCAGGCACCTGGAACGCCACGGTGCCCGTCGACGTGACCGCCATTGCGTACAGCAGGGGGTCGGGGCCCTGCAAGGTGACGTCGGCGGGCGCCCCGTCAACGGCCACCGTGAGGCGCCCCCCAGCGGTCACCTGGCGAGCGGCTGACAGAGGAGAGAGGACGGTCATCAAACAGGGGTTACACGCGCTGTCGGGGAGTCCTCCGCTCGTCACGCAACGAAGGAATCGCCCCGGATTGGACGAAGCCCGCGGGCCCATGAGGAGCCTCTGATGCAGTACTTTCAACAACCTTCGTATGTCGAGTACCTGCGGGAGCATTGCAGCCCGCAGCTCGAGGAGACCCGCGGCCGCGTGGTGGGCCTGCAGCTGGCCCGACAGGTTCTCGACCGTCTGGGCCCCAAGCCCGGCCAGCGCGTGCTGGAGATCGGGTGCGGGCTGGGACGCATCCTGCACCTGCTCGAGACCGAGTATGGGGTAGAGGTGTTCGGCTGCGACATCTCCGAGAGCGTGGTGGCCGAGGCGCAGCGGCTGCTGCCCCACGCGGCCGGACGCATCACCGTCTCCCCCAGCGACGACGTCGCCCATCGCGGGCAGCACTTCGATCACGTGGTGCTCTGGGGGGTGTTCGAGATGACCACCCAGCGCCAGACCCTGGTCGAGATCTCGCGGCTGCTGCGGGTGGGCGGCCAGGCCCTTCTGTGCAGCGTGAAGCCCGCCCGCTACGCGCCAGACGATGAAGACAGCGAAGCGGCGCGACGGGCCTACATCGAGAAGCGCATCCCGATTCGCTACACCGATATCGAGGCCTTCGAGCGCCTCGCCTCGTTCCTCGGATTCACCGTGCGGGAGCGCATGGTCTTCGAGTACAAGCGCGACCTCACGAGCGAGCGGTACACCGTCGAGACCGCCCCCCGCACAGACATGGCGGCCAGCGACGTCTTCTACGTGCTCGAGAAGACGACGCGCACCCCGCTCGACGCGCAGGTGCAGATCTCGCCGGAAGACGTGGGCACGGAGGCGGGCACGCGATGAAGGAGCCCCGCCGCGGAACCCTCTACGTCTGCCCCATCATCAACGCCATGGGCCCGGTGGTCGATGCGCGCCACGCCGATCTGCTCGATTCGTGGGAGGTCGTCGACAAAGCCCTCGGTCAGATCTTCGACCCCGCCTACCGACGCCGCTACTGCGACTCGGCGGGCGAGCCCATGGTCTTCTCGTGGTTCTTCATCAGCTGGTCCGGGTTTCGTAGCAATCCGGTGCAACGCGACTTCGGTTGGTTCAACGTGTTCGACCACTATCGCGAGCGCTGGGGCGACCGGATGGCCCAGTACGGCGACCAGCTGTACTGGATGTACAACCACCCTGCGGCCTCTGGCGTCGGCAACGAGTGGGGCCTCGACTGGCTTGAGAACAGCCATTACCTCGAGATCCTCATGCGCTATGTGGCCGAGCGCGCGTACTTCCCGTCGGTCGTGCAGGTGGTGACCGAGAAGAACGACACGTCGCACTTCCTCGAGAACTTCTTTCCCT
Organism: Pseudomonadota bacterium; assembly: GCA_010028905.1. Lineage (NCBI taxonomy): Bacteria > Pseudomonadati > Pseudomonadota > Pseudomonadota bacterium. The sequence goes on from RGZZ01000263.1 coordinate 5,219, forward strand.
ACGATCTGGGGAACCGCAACAGCGTCGACGTGAACTGGAACGCCCTGAACGCCGATGGCAAGCCCATGTTCGAGGTCATCGACTGGCGCCGCGCCACGCACCAGTGGGAGATCTACGCGCCCGACGCGGTCGACTACCAGAGCCGCGGCGCCATGAAGCGTCGAATCGGTCGCCTCGTCGACATCAAGTCCATCGTCCACGAGCTCAAGGAGTACGAGATCGAGAAGGCGTTCCAGCTGTGCCTCGAAGGGCACGACGCCATGCTTTCGGCCTACGAGCACGATTTCCGCGATCGCGCGGAGGTCATCCACGAACGCATGATCGAACCCATCCACCGACTGTCGAAGAAGTACCCGGAGGTCTCGTGGTCGTACCGCAACTCACTCGACGCGTTCAACCTCATGAACGCGCCGGGCCGAGGCAGCGCGGCGACCTTCACCACCCGCGTCGACCGCAACGGCAACGTGATGCTGCTGGCCGACAACCCCATCTTCGGCACCGTTCCCTTCACGTTCCTCAAGAAGGGCGACGCCTACCGGCTGATGCCCTTCCTGCGCGTGGGAGAGAACGTCTGGCTGGTTCCGAGCGCGGCGCTCGACCCGGGAGCAACCCTCTACGTGGCGTGCAACAGCCCGAGCGGCAGAACCACGATTCAGCACTTCGCGGTCGACGCCGTGCTGGCGCAGACGGCACAGCCGTAGCCGTCCTGAGCGATGCACGTGCGTCGTGAGGCCAGGGCGACCGTCTTGCGCGCCGCGCTTGTGGCCCTGTGCGCACTGTCGCTTGCATTCTGCCAGGCGATCGCGGCGCCCCAGCCGGCCGGTCAGGTGGTGGTGAACGGGGTGCGTCTCGCGGCGCCCTTCTACCGCGAAGGCCGCCATCTCTACTACCCCGTTCTCGCCATCGCCCGCGCGCTCGGGGCGAACATGACCTGGGATACGGGGCAGAAGCGGCTCTTGCGGGCGGGCCGACCCGTCGTGGGTCGCGTGGAGCTCATCGACGCAGCTCCGTGCGTCACGTGGACGACGCTGCAGCGTCTCTTCCCCGAGATGCGCTACGGCGTGAGCGGAAGCACCGCGAAGTTCGAGACGCGCGAGAGCCGCGCGATGCCCGCCGACACCGCGTCGTCGTCGGGCTCGACGGCCACCTCGGGCGCCGGCATGACCAGTCGAGAGCTCGCGGTCATCGCCGAGCTCAACCTCGCCCGCACACAGCCCGGGCAGTACGCCGGGTTCATCACCGCCACCCTCGAGAGCTACCACGACAACGTCCGCGTGGCCGAGAACGGCATGCAGATCCGCACGAAGGAGGGCGCGCGCGCCGCGCAAGAGGCCATCGCGTTCCTCGAGAAGCAGCGCGCCGTCGGGCCGCTCGACCCGTGTCACGGCCTGTACCTGGCCGCGCGCGATCACATGCTCGACCAGTCGGTCACGGGCGCCACCGGCCACAGCGGCAGCGATGGCAGCAGCCCCTTCGACCGAATCCATCGATACGGCCAGGCCAGACGCATGGGCGAGAACATCGCCTACGGCCCCGAGAGCGCGCGAGACATCGTGATGCAGCTCATCATCGATGACGGGGTGGCCGATCGCGGTCACCGCACCAACATCTACAGGGCCGAGTACGATGCCGTGGGCGTCGCCATCGGGCCGCACAAGAACCTGCGCGTGATCTGCGTGATGGACTTCGGGCTGGGGTTCGTGGAGACGTTGCGCTGAGCGCCCGCGGGCGGCACGCGCACCGGAACACCTCGCTAGACCGAGCTCCTCGCGCAGCGAAACCCACCCCGGTCACAAGACGTCTCCGGCAGGCCGCCATCTCGATGCGCGCCACGAAAGAAATCGATGTTGGGACTGAGCCAAGACCCTCCGCGAGCGATGCGGGGCCCCAACGCCATCCCCTCCCGCCCGTCGTCGGCGCGATAGGG
>RGZZ01000264.1 GCA_010028905.1 Pseudomonadota bacterium
CATGCCGGTGGCCCAGCGCTTTGCCGCGCTGTCTGCCGCCGCGCTCACCCTTCTCGCCTCCTTCCGCGCGTTCCAGGAAGCGGCCGATCTCAGCCTCTCGGGCATCGACATCTCTGACGGGAACGTGCTGATGGCCTTGATCACGGGACTGGGGCTGCCGGTGGTGCTGGAATCGATCTACGGCCGCCATCCCGCGGGCGCGACACCGCAAGCGCAGAGCGTCACGCGGGCCGCGCTCGACGCTGGCCTGAGGCTTGCAGGCAGCACGCTCACCAGCGCCCTGGCGCTGGTCTTCATGCTGGTCTTCGCGGGCAACGCCGGAGCCGCGTGCCTCGTTCTCGGCATGGCGATGTGGGGCGTCGTGGCCGCCGCAGCGATGGCCGCGTCGGCGGTTGAGGCAGGGCTGCCCACCTGGCGCTCGATGCCCTCGGCCCTCGTCACCGCGACGCTCGCTCCTCTCGCGCTCCCATGGCGCGACACCCTCAGTGACGTGACGCGAGCGCAGAAGCTGCTCATGGTCAACAGCCTCACCGCGGCGGGTCTCGTGTGGATTCTGCTGGCCGCGCTGCAGCGCCGGCAGAGCGCGCCGGCAGAGACGCCCCCCGACGCCGAGGCATCGAGCGACTGACGCGAGCGCTGGGCAGGGACGGCGCCAGCCTGCCATGAAAGACGACCCCACAAGGAGGCAAGACCACCCCATGAGCTTCAGATCGAGAATGATGGCGGCAGCCCTGGTCATCTCGGTGACGACGGCCGCAACCGCGCAACAAGGCTGGTCGCGCTACAGCAATCCCCGTTTCGGGTACGCCATCGACGTGCCCGCGGGATTCAGCAAGGACCGAGCCCCAGCCAACAGCGACGGTCTCAAGTTCCTCGACACCCACGGCGCAACGCTGCGAGCCTGGGGCTCGAACAATGTCGAGCACCTCGACCCGACCAGCGGGCTGAAGCAGGTTCTCGACGCCAAGGGCGCGGCGGTGACCTACAAGGCCAAGGGCAAGAACTGGTTCGTGGTCTCGTGGCGTGACAAGGGGAAGATACACTACGAGAAGGACTTCCTGGGAGAAGGCGCCGTGAATGCCTTCCGCTTCACCTATCCCGCCACCGGAGGACGGCCCTACACGTCGATGGTGACCCGCCTCGAGCAGTCGTTCAAGCCCGGCGACCTGACCCAGGCCCACTGACCGTCAGAGGGTCGCCCCGTCCGTTCCGTCGAGCTCGAGGTCGGCCACGAGGCCTTCCTCGAGCCACGACGCGACCCATCTCGCGAAGCGCTCGGCGGAGGGCTTTCCACGTCCTCGCGCAACAGCGACGAAGGCCTCGAAGAGCGTCGCTCCCCCCGATACCGCATCGAGCGCCCCCGCCTCCGCGCGCGAGAGCGGCCTGCGCACCACCGACCACTCCGTGCGATAGAGCGCCAGCCGCGTGTCGCAGCGCGCGGTCGAGGGCAGCCGATGGTCGTGTGCAAAGGCGCGAAGCCACGCGCCCACATCGTGGCGAAGGCTGAGCAGCCGCAGCGTAGGCGCCAGACGAAGGCGCACGCGGTCCCAGACGTGAGGCGCGATCGACGCGGCGCGGCCCGCATCGAGCGCGGGGGCGAACGGTTCGGTGTGCAGCTGCGCCACGAGACACTCCACACGGGCAAGGTCAGCCGCGAACGACCGCCGCCGAAGCCCGCCCCAGTGCTCTACGAACGCGGGCAGATGCGCGATGAGACGCCCCAGATCGGGGTGGCGCGACGGGTGGGCCCGCATGTAGTCGCGACACAGCGCCTCGAACCGCGCGTCTCCAAGATGATGGCGCAGCCCCGGCACATCGGAGGCCAGCACCTCCTCGAAGCGATGCAGGTACATGCGCCGATAGATGTCGAGACGCGCCCCCGCATCGAGCGTGGCGGACGGCATGATGTGCCGCGAGACCTCGTCTTCCGACGGGCCCGAAGCCTCGATGATGGCGCTCTGCATCCACTGCTGCAGCGCGTCAAGCACGCGTCGTCACCCCGCTCTCGCGCCATGCGCCGGCCTTTCGCACCTCGGCGTGCAGCACCTCGAACGCGGGCAGGCGGTCATCCCACTCCACGAGGGTGGCGCGACCACCGGTTCGCGCGTGGCAGCGGCCGTAGAGCTGCCAGACCGCGTCGATGACATGATCGTCATGCGTGTCGAGGATGTGCGTGCCCTTGTGGGTATGACCGGCCAGGTGATGGTACACCACGCGCTCCGGCGCGATGGCGTCGATGTAGTCCGCCGCGTCGAAGCCGTGATTGAAGGCGCTCACGTACACGTTGTTCACGTCGAGCAGCAGGCCGCAGTCGGCCTCGTCGGCAAGGCGAGAGAGGAACTCGGACTCGTCCATCGATGAAGCCGTGAACGCGACATAACTCGATGGGTTCTCGAGGACCAGCGGTCGCTCGAGCACCTGCTGCACCGCTCTCACCCGTGCCACCGTGTGGCGCAACGTAGCCTCATCGAGCGGCAGGGGGAGCAGGTCGTGCGTGTTCAGGCCCATCACGCCCGTCCAGCAGAGGTGGTCAGAGACCCACGGCGTCCGCAGCCGATGGGCGAGGTTCTTCAGTCGAGCGAGGTAGTCTTGATCGAGGGGATCTGTTCCGCCGATGGAGAGGCCCACCCCGTGCAGCACGACCGGGTACTGCTCGGCGATCTGCTCGAGCCGATGCAACCCCCGGCCCTGGGCGTACATGTAGTTCTCTGAGATGACCTCAAAGAAATCGACATCGGGGCGATGCGCGAGCACGTGATCGATGTGCGCGGCGCGAAGGCCGAGACCCAGGCCGAGATCCGGAAAGTTCCAGCGATTGGCAGGCATGCAGACACACTCACTTGCACACCCGCGCACGCGCCCCCTCCTGCTCCGCAGACGGAGAGGGCTCCGCCGACCGCGGGCTCGAAAGGCCGATCTCGGGGCAGGGAGAGATGAGCGAATCGGGAAATCCGATACTTTGTTGCATCGCGTTCACATCGCGGCGGTTGATCCGTGCCGGGGTGTTCGCGTAGCATCGTGCCACGCGAGCGGAGAAATCTCAGCACGACAGGAGACCCACCCCATGCCCATCATGTCCCGAGACAAGGTGCTCGACAAGATTCGCAAGCTCATCGCCCTCTCCGGCTCGTCAAACGTGCACGAAGCCGAGGTTGCAGCCGCCGCCGCGCAGCGTCTCATGCTCGAGTACAAGGTGGCCGAGAGCGACATCTCGTTCGAAGCCTCTGACGAAGATCTGAAGGTCGAGCAAGAGGTCTACCGCGATCTCAGCCTGAAGGCGCCTCCTCGCTGGCACGGCATCCTGTTGAACGGAATCGCCAACGCCAACTTCTGCAAGCTGCTGCTGGGCGTCGAGTACACGCGCAAGGGCTGGGAGATGGAGCGGCGCAAGATCTACCGCATCATCGGCACCGACCATGACCGCGCCACGGTGAAGTACCTGTACGAGATGCTGCGCCTCGAGATCGAGCGCCTGTGCGACCGCGCCGCGCTCTACCGTGCCTATGACCGGGCCGAGCGCGCATCGTTCAAGCTGGGAGCGGCGTCATCGCTGGCCAGCCGGCTCGCGCGAGAGCTCCGTTCCTTCACCAGCGATCTGAAGAGCAACGAGAAAACCCAGGCCCTGGCCGTCATCGACAAGGCCACTGACGCCGTCGATCGGTTCATGGGTGAGAACTATCCGCGCGTGCGTGCCGGTCGAAGCGTGACCGCGAGCCGCCATACCGCCTACATGCACGGCCGCGAAGCCGGTGAGGGTGTCGACCTCGCCCCCTCGAGCCGCCGCCTTGAAAGCGCCCAGAGAGCGCTGCATGACGGGTCGGCCCTCTGAACCGCCAATCCGACGGGCGCGACGCGAACCGCTACAAGCTGCCGCGTCGCGCGCCCGTGGTTCAGGGCTGCGCAGAAGGAGGGTTTCCGGCAGGCGTTGGAACGTCGCACACCAGGGTTCCCTCCGGGTCGACGGCAGCGCTCACCAGATCGGTGGCGCGTGCCCAGGCCGCGCGGCCTCCCTCGAGCAGCGACTCGCGGCGCCAGGTCTCCGAGACCCCCTTGCCGAGCACGCTGAACGCGCCCGACACGCCATAGGTCACGCCCTGCACCACGCCACCGCCGACGGCATCGACAGCGGCCACGGCCTTGCCCGCGATGCCGAGATCCGGTGCGGTCACCGCGCGTCGAACGCCGTTGCCGGCCTCGCGCGCCCCGCTCACCACGGCAGACACGCAGCCCACCCCAACGCCCAGGGCCGCGCCACCAACGGCAGCGGCCGCCGCGCGGGGAAGGCGGCCCACCGGGATGTCGTACGGCTTCTCGTTCGGCCCGAGCTTCTTGTTGCCGAAGCGCGAGAAGTCGTCGGTGAGGTCCTTCTCGCCATCCTTCCAGCTTGCGCGCGTCTCTCCGTAGCCCGCCGCCGCGGCGGCGCTGACGGTGAACTCACGCGGCTTCGACGAATCGACCGCACGCACGCCGTGAAGCACGCCAGAGATCAGCGAGACCGGCAGGGCCAGGCCCGCAGCGAGCGCCAGTACAGGGGCCGCCACGAGGCTTCCGACGACCTTGAGGTTGGGACCGATGGTCTCTGCCTTCCAGAGATTGGTGTAGGCAGAGACTGCCGTTCGCACAGCCGCTCCGGGAAGCGAGCGAGCGCCGGCCCCGACGCCTGCCGCGCCGCCGGCGAGACCGCTAGCGAGATAGTTGGCCGACAGCACGGTGCTGTCGACGATGCGATCGACCACCGAGCGCGACACCGGCGCGTCGCTGACGCCGCTCGATCGCATCGGGGAAAGACGCGGACCTGCAATCTGGATGCTCATGTTCTCACTTCTCCCACGCTTCGCGGATGACGCTCATGCCGAGCGTTCCTGAGATGCGCACCGTGTCGGCCACGGGGCGGTAGACGCCGTGCTTCCATCCATCAGAGAGACCGCGCGGCACGGCTTCCTTCACGCTCTTCCAGGCCAGGACGGGGCCGACCACGAGGTTGAAGGGCGCCGCGGCCACCTTGCCCGCCCGCTGTCCCATGGTGAGGTCGGGGGCGGTGAAAGCCGCGACGATGTCCTTGCCGCCTGCAATCGATCCGGCCACCGTGCCGGCCACCAGCCCGACGGCGCCACCGATCACGCCGGACAGGGCGCCGCCGGCCACGGCGAAGGCCGGGCTCAGCAGCGGCACGTCGAACGGCTTCTGCCCCTCACCCAGCTTGCGGTTGCCGAACTCGTCGAGGCCTTTCAGGACGCTCCCGGCAAACGTGACGGGCTCTCCCGGCGAGTTCGGCACGGTGAGATCGCGGGCCAGCTGCACGCTGGTGTCCTGGGCGAGCGGATCGTGGCCCTCATAGCGGTGATCGCGGGCTTTGATGACGCCTCGCACCGCGCCCACCAGCGGAGAGACGGCCACCGTGAGCGCGGTGCCCGGCAGGGCTGCGAGCATGCCGATGGTCTTCAGGTTCGGGCCGATGGTCTCGGCCTTCCACAGATTCTTGACGGCGCTGGCCACCAGCAGGGGCGACTGCGCGGTCGCGGTGGCTGTCTCCACCGCGGCCCCGGTGATCATTCCCGAGACGTAGTTGCCCAGGCGACGCGAGCCGCTGTAGGTATCGGCGACCTCGTGCTTCTCCGGCTTGATCATGCGCTCCCGAGGCGCGGACGGCGTCCGCGGAGGCAGTAGCGCGGCCGCCCCTCCCCCCTGCTGTACCTGCATGACGTGAATCCTCCGTTGCGTCTGCCCGATGGCGTGATTTGACGGAGTTATAACGACGTCACCTGAAAGAACCCTGAACTGGCGAAACCCTCGCCAGCACAACCCCGGAAGCGGTCCGTGCCGATGGCGGCTGTCGAGCTGCGCTCACCAGGCTGCCCCCACGGCCCAGTACTGCGAGGTGCTCCTCGGCACGCTGTAGAGAATCGAGGCGTACGGAACCCGCAAGGTGTCCGCGGCGCCATAGGTGGCGCGATCGGTGGCGAGCTGGAGGGTGACGATGGTGCGCTGGGCGGCGTCCACCATCATGCGGCCATAGAAATCAGCGACGGCAAGATTCGCGTCATCGTCGTTCCACCACTTGTGCGACATGTCGGCTGAGCCGTGGAACGCAACCTCCATCGCGCCCGCGTCGGCGCGCTCCACCACCCCCGTCATCGAGGAGGCGCGCATCGCCCCCAGGAGGCTGAAGTTGTGCGTGGGCGGACAGAACCGGCGCAGAAAGAGGTCGCGCACCTCTCCCACGTCGTAGGTGTCTCCCACGCGTGCTCCCACGGGCGGCAGAAGCTGGCGCCACTGCGACGGCTCGAGCGCCACCCACTCGTCCGTGGGGGCCTCTCGCCGCATGAGCACCTCACGTCGGTAGTCGTGCATGAAGTCCCGGGGGTCGGAGGGCGTCGCGCCGTAAAGTGACGCCTGCCGGGAATCGAGCGACGCGCCCGAGGGGTCGACGGCGTACCGCGAGATGATGTGAAGCAGCAGATCACCATCATGGGCGAGGCGAACCGTCTCGGGGACATAGGCACCCGACGCCTTCGTCGTCGTCACGTGATTGGCCGCCGCTACCTGCTTCAGAACGCTGCTCCACGTGTCTGGCCGCATCTCGAGCTGCAGGCGGGTGTCGTGGAAGAAGTCGACGACCTTGCCCGCGGGAGAGACGATGAACACACCGTTCGCGGGAAGCCTTGCGCGCTGCGGATCAAGCGCCCTTCGCTGTCGCTCGAGGTCGTCGAAGATCGCCCTGTCTTGCGCGAGAAGCCTGCGGCAGTCGACCTTGACGGGCACATACGCGTCGTTGATGACGTCGAGCACCGACCCCTGCGAGAGGAACACGCCCCTCGTCACCGTCGCGCCGTGTCAGAGACGGCCGCTGCAGAGATCTCCTGATGCCGACGCCACGAACACGAGCCTCTTGCGGCGCGCGGCCTCGTCGAGGGCCTCGCGCAGCGAGCCGAGCCAGGCGACGCGATAGAGCGTTCGCTCACGTTCGGAGAGGTTCACCGTCTCGAGTCTCTGGTGCAGCCAGGCCGCGCGATCGGGCACAGCGGACGGTGAAGAGGCGTGCCGGGGCGTCAGCCCCCAGAGGGCGACGGCGATGCACGCCAGCACGAGCACGGGGAGCAGGGAGCGGATGCGCACGCACCGATTCTGACA
>RGZZ01000265.1 GCA_010028905.1 Pseudomonadota bacterium
AAGCGACAGGCGCCCCAGCAGCAGCGTGGTGTTGACGTTGCGCTGGACGTGACCACGGGCTTCGTCGATGGCCGTCATGGCCGACCGCGCCCGCTCCGGTGCATAGCGCGAGGCACTGCGGCGAAGCGCGTCTGCTCGGTCGAGGTTGATGAGACGCGCGTCGTCGAGACCGTGGGAGATCCAGCAGACATCTCGGAACCACGCCCCCAGGAAGGACAGGATGTGATCGAGGGCCTGCCGCTTGTCGCCATCGATGAGGCCCCCCAGCTGCTCGCCCACGGTCAGGGCCGTGCCCGCGTCTGCCCGCGCCAGCGACTCCGCCGCGTCGAGGATGCGGCTCCGCAGCTGCCACAGCGCTTCATCGCGCAGAAGCTTGAGGGCAAAGCCCGGACGCCCCTCGCTCAGCGACGCGGCGAGAGCGGCACGGGCTGCATCTGAGCAGCGCGCAGAGAGCCAGTCGGCCATGACGTCCTGCGCGACCGGGCCGAACCGATGCACCTGTGACCGAGACAGAACGGTCGGGAGCAGCGCACGCGTGGTGGGCGCGATGAGGATGAAGGTCTGCTCGGGGCGAGGCTCTTCGAGGGTCTTGAGCAACATGTTCATGCATGTCTCGTTGAGCAGATGGGCCTCGCTGAAGAGAAAGAGGCGATGCTCGGCCTCGAGCGGTGGGAACGCGGCGGCCCGGATGACGTGATCGATCTGCTCGGCCACGATCTGGGTGCGCTCCTCCCTTCGTCTCACCTCGTACACGTCAGGATGGGTGCCGCCCAGCACCTTGCGACACCCCGCGCAGTCGTCGCAGGGCGCGTCGGGGCTTCGACGATCGGTGCAGAGCAGAAGGCGCGCATACCAGATCGCGCAGGTGCGCTTGCCCACACCTTGAGGGCCGGCGAACACGATCGACTGCGGCGGGCTGCCCTCTTCCAGCTTGGCCGCAAGATGCGCCAGCAACGGGGCGTGGCCGAGCACCCGCGCTTCGGTCACCTCATCGGCGGTCGGCGCGGGCGCCGATCTCACCACCGCTCGGCCTGCCATGGCCTATACCCGTCTCAACCGCTGAAGTGGTGCGCGCCCCTCCTGCGACACTAGAGGGTCAGCCCCGGCATCTCGAGGCGGTCCGGATCTCCCCAGTTGCGTGCGATCTCGCGCATCACGCACTCGAAGACCTGTGACCACAGCACATCGAGGGGCTGGGCCGCGTCGAACTTCCGGAAGCGCTGGGGCTCTTCATAGGCGATGTCGAGGTAGCCCTTGCGAACGCGATCGTAGAAGTCCATGGTCTGGCGCTCGAGCCGATCCGGGAGCTGCTCTTCGATCTGGCGGCGGTCACGTACCCGTGACATGGCGTGGTAGGGCTCGAGATCAAAGAGCAGCGTGATATCGGGGCGGCAGTTCCAGGCGGCCACCTCATTCACCTCACGCACCATTGCCAGGTGCATCTCGCGCCCGTATCCTTGATAGGCGAGCGTGGCGTCGGTGAAGCGATCGGAGATGACGATCTTCCCTTCCCCCAGCGCGGGTCGGATGACCTGGTGCAGATGCTGTGCTCGAGACGCCGCCATCAGCAGCAGCTCGGTGAGCGGCGCCATCTCCCCGTGCGCGGGATCGGTGACGATCGTGCGCAGCTTCTCTCCGATGGGGGTGCCACCCGGCTCACGCGTGAGCACGACCGGGTAGCCCTTCTCCTTGAGCGTCTCGAAGAGCCGAGCGGCATGTGTGCTCTTGCCCGCGCCTTCAATGCCCTCGAACGTGATGAAGAACCCCTTGCTCTCTCTCATGCCGTCGTCCTCTCGATTTGACGCGCCGTCTGCCAGATGACCGATGGCCCACGGGGACCCTCGGGTGCGAGACGCTGAATGGGGGCTTCGGTCTCCCGATGGCGTTGTCCTCGCGCAGACGACCTCATGCGCTGTCCTTGTAGATGAGCACCCGTCGTCGCGGCTCGGCGCCCTTGCTGCGGGAGCGCACCTGCGGATGCTGCTCCACCAGCTGATGCTGAAGCCTTCGGATGAGCGGTCCCTGCGGGCGCAGCTCGACCGGGCGGCTCCCATCCGCGAGCACGCTTCGAATCGCCTCTTCCGCCTCCCGCAGGGCCACCGCCTCGGCGTCGGCCGCCGGGACCCGGAACAGATGGCGCAGGGCCTCCTGGATCTGGGCCACGGTGTTCGAACGAATCACATAGACCGGCACGTTCTGCATCATCTTCTCGCGCAGGCGGCGCGATTCTCGCCGCTCGTGCCCCTTGAGCGCGAGAATCACGTCTGCCTCTTCCCAGCTGCGCACGATGCGCGCCGAGATCCCCAGGTCCTGGATGGCGCGCTCGATGCGATTCCGACTCACCGCGAAGGGCAGGATGCGGGCATTCTCGAGGCGCATCTCCGGCGGCAGCGGAAAGCGTGGCGGTGCCTCCGGCTCGTGCTGCAGCAGCAGATCGCGGTTGGATTCCTGTAGCACCTCGACGCGGCCCTCCGCGTCGCGCTGGCGTATCTCCGGACGCACCTCGGCGCCCCGCAAGGTCATGTCGACGACCTCTTCGACGTTGTCGTGGATCACCAGGGTGTGCTTGTCCTGGATCTCGATGATCACATCGAACGTGGGAGGCGCCATGCGCTCGAGAACGGTCTTCTGCGTGCCACGCCGTCGGGCTTCCTCGTCGCTCAAGGTGACCGACTGGATTCCACCGATGAGATCAGAGAGCGTCGGGTTCTGCAGCAGCGAGGCGAGATTGGTGCCGTGGGCCGTCGCAACGAGCTGCACCCCTCGCTCGGCGATGGTGCGGGCCGCATAGGCCTCCTGCTCGGTACCGATCTCATCGACCACGATGACCTCGGGCATGTGGTTCTCCACGGCCTCGATCATCACCGCGTGCTGATGCTCGTTCAGCGGCACCTGCATACGGCGGGCGTGCCCGATTCCGGGATGGGGCACGTCGCCGTCACCCGCGATCTCGTTCGAGGTGTCGACGACCACGACGCGCTTGCGAAACTCATCGGCCAGCACACGAGCCACCTCGCGAAGCATGGTGGTCTTCCCCACGCCTGGCCGGCCCAGCAGCAAGACGCTCCGACCCGACTCGATGATGTCGCGAATGATATGGATTGTGCCATACACGGCGCGGCCCACGCGAAGGGTGAGCCCCACGATCTCCCCGACGCGGTTGCGGATGGCCGAGATGCGGTGCAGGGTTCGCTCGATGCCCGCGCGGTTGTCCCGTCCGAAGGTTCCAAGACGCCCCACCACGTGCGCGATGTCGTCGCGGGTCACATCGGTCTCGTCGAGGAACTCGTAGTCCCCCGGGAAGCGCGCCTCCGGGCAGCGGCCCAGATCGAGCACGATCTCGATGAGATCGAGGAGGTGCTCGCGCTCGAGCAGCCTTCGCCGAGGCTCAGCCGGGATGATCTCGAGCAAACGCTCGAGATCATCGGTGATCTGCAGCGCCTGGTCTTTTTTCACGCGTCGTTCTCCTCTCTCATGAGCGTCCCCCGCGCGAGGGCCGGTGCGTCGCGTCGCAACCTCCGGATCTCATGCCACCACCTGCACGGTTTCAAGGGTGAGGTCGGCGCACCCCTGCAAGCGCAGCGACGAGACCTGCAGACCGCGAAGCGTCTCGGCCACCTGAGGGGTGATTCGCTCACCGTATGACACCACCGCCATCCCGGGGGGATAGGGGCACACCATCTCGGCCGCCACGCGACCCACGGCCTGTTCGAGCGGCACGCGCACATGGCGAGCCAGATAGGCCTCTCGGGGAGAGAGCGCGATCTCCGGTGCAATCGACGGGAGCCCCCCCGTGAACGGGCCTTCCGACGGCGATTCCGAAGTGACGATGGTGCGCACGGCATCGGTCACGCGAATCAGGCGCGCGGCGTCGACCTCGCCGCTCACCTGCGCGATGAGGGCCCGCGCATCGGCCAGCTCGACCTCGAGACCAACGTGACGGCGAAGCGCGGCGGCCATGGCGCGCCCGCTCCACCCGAGACGCGCGGCAGAGAACACGAGGCGGGTCTCATCGAACGCCGCGACTCCTCTGAAACGCTCAGCGCGCGTGCCGTCGGCAACGTCGACCCCCTCGATCGCAGCCAGCGCAGCGCGAGCCTGACGCGAAGCCTCGAGGGCGGCGCCCACGGATCGACGCCCGTGCAAGGCGCGCCAGCGGCGCGCACCATCGAGCGAGGCGAGCATCGGGTAGTAGGGACTAGTGGTGGTGAGCAGGCGCACCGCGGCCGACAGACGTGCTTCATCGACCCGATCGGTGCAGCGGTGGAGCATCGACGACCCGGAAAGCGCCCCGCAGGTCTTGTGGGTGCTGTTCACCACCAGGTCTGCCCCCAGGGTGCAGGCACCCGGCGACTGCTCGGGATGCAGCCCCAGGTGCGCTCCCCAGGCCTCGTCGACAAGCCGTATCGCGCCCTGGGGCGGGCGCTGGCTCGACCAAGGGAGCACCGCCACGTCCCCGTGGTAGGTGGGTCGTGTCGACACCGCCATCATGGCGTCGGCGGCCGCCCGCTCAAGCGCGTCCGGATCTGGCGGCACAGCGCAGCCGAAGATCGGATCGATGGGACAGGAGACCCAGATGGGGAGCGCGCCACTCAGGATCAACCCCTCCACCACCGAGCGATGACAGGCCCTCGGCACCGCCACCCGATCACCCTCGCGGCACACGGCAAGGAACGCCGCCTGTATGCCGCTGGTGGTGCCATTGACGAGAAAATGGGTCTGCCGCGCGCCCCAGAGCGATGCCGCCAGACGCTGCGCCGCATCGATGGCCCCCACGGGGGCCAGCAGATCGTCGATGCCCGGCACCTGGGTGACGTCGTGCGCGTACGCTCCTCTCCCCAGCAGCCCCAGCGTCTCCTCATCGGTCTGCCGCCCCTGCCGATGGCCCGGGCAGCACAGCTCCATCGGCTCGCGCGAAGCGTAGGCCGACAGCATCTCGACGATGGGCGCCCTCTCCTGCGACATGTCTATGGGTCGACCTCCCCACCGATGACGACATCGACCTCGTCACCCTCGCCGAGACCGAGAACCTGGGCGGCGCTGCCCATGGAGACAGACAGCTCGAGATGATCGCTGCTGCCCCAGAGCGCGAGCAGCGTGCCCGGCGCCACGTCACCATAGGTCTCGACCCGCCTGAGCCCTCGGCCTGCCGCACGGGCACCGACGACGACGCGTTCATCGACCTGTCGGCGATGCAGCGCGGTCACCAGGTTGCCAAACCGGTCGGCATGGATCACGGGCACGCGCAGCCCTCCCGCCACGGGCACCGGCGCGGGGGAAGGGAGACGCACGAGCTGCGCCACATCGATGGGATCCCCAAGATCAGCCGGCGCAACGCCCTGCGCCAGATGCGCCGCCACCGGAGCGAAGACGTCACGCCCATGGAACGTGGCGCTCCGCGCCGGGAGGAAGTACTGCGGACGCGTCAGGTGCCACGCACCCACGGGGGGATCGCCGTCGAGCGCCAGGGTGAGCAGGCCGTTGTCTGGCGCAACATAGCGCGCACGATGGGTCTGGACCACCACGGCCCGCCGCTCGGTGCCGACCCCCGGATCGACCACCGCGACGTGAATCGCGCCCGGTGCGAACCACTTCACCGCCGAAGCCAGGGCGAAGGCGCCCTGGCGCACGTTCTGCGGCGCCACATCATGGGTGAGGTCGACGAAGCAGGCCTGTGGAGCCCGCGAGAGCATCACCGCCTTCATGATGCCCACGTAGGGATCGTGTGTCCCGAAATCGGTGAGCAGCGAGATGACCGCCGTCACGAAGAGATGGGCACCGCCGCTCGGCACATCTCGACGAACAGCGCGTGAACGCGGCAGTCTCGCGTCAGCTCCGGATGGAACGAGGTGGCCAGCAGCGACCCTTGGCGCACCGCGACGGCGACCCCGTCGTGCCACGCAAGCACCTCGACCGCGCCGCCCGTCGCCACGATCTTGGGCGCGCGGATGAACACCGCCCTGACCACGGCCGGAACGTCGCCGCCCAGACGCATCTCGATGTCGGCTTCGAACGACTGCAGCTGTCTGCCATAGCCATTGCGACGCACGCGCACGTCGAGGCAGCCGAGATGCGGCTGCCCCTCGAGACCGTCATCGATGGCACGCGACAGCAGGATGAGACCCGTGCACGTGCCATAGACCGGGAGACCGCGCTCGATGCGGCGGCGCAGCGGCTCGAGCAGCGCGAAGCGCGTCAGGAGCATGCCCACCGTGGTGCTCTCGCCTCCAGGGATCACGAGCCCATGAACCCGCTCGAGCCCGTCGGCGTCGCGCACCTCGAGCGCGCGTCCGCCGGCGGCCTCGATGGCGCGCACGTGCTCGCTCACGTCGCCCTGAAGGGCGAGCACGCCGATGCACGGTGCGTCGGTCGTCACCACCCGCGGACCTGAAGCAGCTCAGACGGCTGAAGCGAAGAGATCTCGAGCCCCTTCATCGGGTCACCCAGGTTCCTCGAGACGCGAGCCAGAACGTCGGCTTCCTTGTGGAAAGTCGTCGCCTCGACGATGGCCTTGGCGCGACTCGCCGGATCAGATGATTTGAAGATGCCGCTGCCGACGAACACACCATCAGCACCGAGCCGCATCATGAGCGCGGCATCGGCCGGTGTGGCGATGCCACCCGCGGCGAAGTTGACCACCGGGAGACGCCCTTTCTCACGACACGCGAGTACGAGCTCGAGCGACGCACCGATGCTCTTGGCAAACGACGCAACCTCATCGTCGGGCATGCCTTGCAGACGGCGGATGTCGGCCATGATGGCGCGCATGTGGCGCACGGCCTCGACCACGTTGCCAGTTCCGGCTTCGCCCTTGGTGCGGATCATGGCCGCACCCTCGCTGATGCGGCGGAGGGCCTCGCCCAGATCGCGCGCACCGCAGACAAAGGGAACGCGGAAGGCGTTCTTGTTGATGTGATGCTGCTCATCTGCGGGGGTGAGCACCTCGCTCTCGTCGATGTAGTCGACGCCGAGCGCCTCGAGGATCTCTGCCTCGACGAAGTGCCCGATGCGCGCCTTCGCCATCACCGGAATGGTGACCGCGTCGATGATCGACTGCACCATGGCCGGGTCGCTCATGCGG
>RGZZ01000266.1 GCA_010028905.1 Pseudomonadota bacterium
CATCGTGGCTCCGCGAACCCCCACCCAGGCGCGCGTGCAGAAGCTCTGGACCGAGGTTCTGGGCCTCGCGCAGCTGTCGGTCGAGACCCCACTGGTGGAGGCCGGGATGGACTCCATCATGGCCATTCGCGTCTGCGCGAAGCTGCGCGCCATGGGCTACGCGGTCTCGGTGGCGACCCTCTTCGCCTATCCCACCGTGGCGGCCCTGGCCGACGCACTCGACGCGCAGCAGCCCGCGCCCGCCGCACCTCGCGCGGCAACCGCGCCGCCCGCGGCCGCACCCGCCTCGGTCGATCGCGCGCCCCTCACCGAGGTGCAGCAGGCCATGATCGCCACCTCTGAGCTGCACCCCGACGAAGGCACCTATATCGAGCAGATCGTCTACCTCGTCGACGACGACGTCACCGAAACAGTGATCTCGCGATTCCATGCGTGCCTGTCGGCACAGCCCCTCGGGCGGCTCACCGTGGCCGACGAGGCGGGGCAGTGGGCGTTCGTGACGGCCCCTCAGCCGGCGCCGGCGCCCGCGTTCGTCGACGGGGGCGACGCGCAGGCGCTGGGCGCCTTCCTCGCCGCTGACCGCGCCCGTGGGTTCACCCTCTCGCAGGCGCCGCTCTGGCGACTGTCGGCGGTGGGCATCGGCGGGGGACGACGCTGCATCGTGTGGACCCATCATCACGTGCTGCTCGACGGGTGGAGCCTGCTGGCGCTGCAGGCCGAGATGCTGCGGTCCGCCGCAGGCGAGGCCCCACGCCCCCTCGGAAACGGCCTCTCCGATCTGGCGGCCTTCCACGGCGCGCTGCAGGGCTGGACCGAGAGCCACACCCGCGAGGCCGAGGCCTTCTGGACCCGCACCCTCGAGGGGGTCGAGATCACCGAACCGCTACAGGTGAGCGCCACGCCGCCCGTGGCCGACATCGAGGGCGAGACCGACGCGAGCCTGTCTTCCGGGGCGCTCACGCTCGATCGCGTGTACGGGCTGGCCGCGCGTGAAGGCGTGCGCGTCGATCGCGTCACCGTGGCGGTCGAGAAGCGCACCCTAGCGGCGCTCTGCACACTGGCGAACGTCACCCCCAGCACGGTGCTGCGCTCGGCCTGGGGTCGGGTGTATGCCCACCATGTGAATCGCAGCGACGTGCTGCTGGGAGTGACCAGCTCCGGACGCTCGCTGCCGATGGACGGCCTCGAGGGCTTCGTCGGGTGCACGCTGGTCACGTTCCCCGTGCGCATGAAGCTCGACCCGGAGCAGCCGATCACCGAATGGCTGCAGGCCTCGCACGCGGCCGCGCTCGAGGCGATGGAGTGGGAGCACCTCTCGTTCGCGCGCATCGCCGATCTGGCCACGGGCGGCACGTCAGCCCGCCTGCTGCACCACATCTTCGTCTACGAGGACGGCTACGGCCTCGAGGCGCCAGCAGCGACCGGCGTGACGCCGCTGGGCAGCATCGATCAGACCGACTACCCGCTCATCGTGCAGGTCGACGCCACGCACGATCCCGTCGAGGTCCACTTCAGCTTCGATCCCTCGCGGTACAGCCGCGATCACGTCGCGTCGGTGGCGCGCCGGTTCCGCCTGGTGCTCGATCAGATGGTGCGCTCACCGCATGCGCGGGTGGGCGACATCGAGCTGGTGAGCGCGACAGAGAAGCGACGGCTGCTGGCCGAGCAGCCCGTGCAGGTCGACCTTGGACCGCTGAACGTGCCGGCACGCATCGATCGCGTCATCACGTCAACGCCCGACGCCCCCGCCCTGTGCTTCGAAGGCGAGACCATCTCGTACGGATCGCTCGACACCGCCATCGAGGCCATCCGCGCGCGCCTGCAGGACGCCGGGGTGCGCGAGGGGCAGGCGGTGGCGCTGATCATGCCGCGGAGCCCGCTCGTCATCGCAAGCATCCTGGCCGTCTGGCGGATCGGAGCGCACTACGTGCCCCTCGATCCGGCGCTGCCCACGCTGCCCGCCACGCAGATGCTCATCGACGCCGCCCCCGCGGCGGTTCTCACCGCGGGCGATGTACCCGACCTGCAGGCCAAGACGGCCGGGCAGTGTCACATCAGCCTGCCCGCGCTGTCGTCGCTGCTCTCGCCCCCACCTCCGCGCCGCGATCGGCCACGCCTCAGCGGCGACCTCGACGCGCTGGCCTACGTGCTCTACACCTCCGGCTCGACCGGCGCGCCGAAAGGCGTGATGCAGACCCATCACACCCTCTTGAACATGGGAATGTGGATGGCGCGCGAGATGCACATCGACGCCTCTGACCGCATGGTCTACAAGACGCCATACACCTTCGACGTCAGTCTGCCCGACATGTTCTATGCGCTCTGCGTGGGCGGCACCGTGGTGATCGCGCGCGATGGCATGCACGCCGACCCGGACTACCTGATCGATCTGGTGAACGCGACCCAGGCCACCATCATCCAGTTCGTGCCGTCGATGCTCGACGTCTTCATGACGTCGGGCGGCCTCGAGAAGACGCCGTCGCTGCGCTGGGTCATGGCAGCGGGTGAGCGCCTCACCCTGGCGCAGGTGCGCACGTTTCAGCGAATCCAGGCCGAGCACGGCCTGGGCGTGACGCTGCGCAACCTCTACGGTCCCACCGAGACGTTCTACATCACCGACGTGCGCATCACCGACGACGACGCCGCGCGCGACACCGACCCACCCATCGGGACGGTGTTCCCCAACAACGCCGCCTATGTGCTCGATCGGCTCGGCGCACTCTGCGGCACGGGGGTGAGCGGTGAGTTGGTGATCGCGGGGAACCACGTGGCCCGCGGTTACCTGCGACGGCCCGAGCTCACGGCCGCGCGCTTCATCGCCGACCCGTTCTCCCATCGGGTGAATCGCGGCGAGAGCACGATCGCGCGCGCCTATCGCACGGGAGACACCTGTTTCTGGGGCAGCGACCACCAGCTGCACTACCTCGGGCGCTCTGACGACCAGGTGAAGATCAACGGCGTGCGCATCGAGCTGGGCGCCGTGGTCGCAGCCCTCACGCAGATCCGGGGGGTGCACCGCGCCGCGGTCACGCCATCTGAAGAGAAGCCGCCGGTGCTGCTCGCCTTCGTGCAGGCTGAGAGCGGAACCCTCGACGCCGAGCAGGTGCGGGCCGAGTGCACGCGGCGCCTGCCGCCCGCCGCCGTTCCCGCGCACGTGATGGTGGTCGACACCACCTGGCCCAGTTGCGCGCGCGAGCCCGCGAGCAGCGCGCCGGGGCGGTGGCGGAGACGGGCTTTCGCGCGCCATCGGGAGAGCTCGAGGAGCGGGTGGCCGATCTGCTGCGCCAGATCCGCCCCGAGATCGCCGCGCTCTCGGCCACGGCGTCGATCTTCGACTCGGGATACACGTCGCTCGACGCCGTTCGCCTGGCCGTGGGCCTGCGCCGCGCGGGCCACCCCCTCGAGGTAGCCGACTGCTACGCGCTCGGGAGCATCGCCGCCATCGCGGCACGCCTCGGCGGTGAAGCGGCGCCGGAGGTTGCCCGCGGCGGCGGCGTGGTCTCCCACGGTCCCGACTGGGCCGCGTTCGTTCGTCGCGCCATCACCCATCTCGAGACCTTCGAATCGCGCAGCCGGACGGCGCCAGACCCATCGTGGGCCTTCCTCGACGCGGGAACCGCGGTCATCACGGGCGCCTCGGGATTCCTCGGCCGTCACCTGGCCGCGGGCCTGCTCCGACAAGGGCGACGCGTGCTGCTGCTGGGTCGCGACATCGGGGGAAGGGCCGCGGCGGCGCTGCAACGCGCCGACGCGGGCCTCGACGTGGCGGGCGCCGTGGCCAGCGGACGCCTGCGCATGGCCGACTGCGATCTGAACGCGCCCGGCCTGTCGCTGTCGCCCGATCTGCTGCGCTGGCTGTCGACGTCGAGCGGGCCCGTGATCCACGCGGCGGCGCTGGTGCACCACCTGTTCCCCTACGAGCGTCTCGAGCGAGAGAACGTGCTCGCCGTGGCCGAACTGGTGAAGCTGCTCGCGTCACGCGGTCGCGGCCGCCTCGTCTTCGTCTCGACCGTGGCCACGGCCCTCGGGCAGGCGCTCGACGCAGACGGGTACGCGGTCTCATCGCACCCCCCTCCGTTCGGCGGGTACGTCGAGTCGAAGTGGGTGGCCGAGCACGTGGTGCAGCCGGCCAGGACGCCATCGTGGTGCGTCCTCCCCGCCTCTACGCCTCGCCCACCACGGGCGCCTACAACGAGCGCGACGCGCTCATGCGCCTGTTGATCGGATGCATCGACGCGGGCATCGTGCCCGACCGCATCGGTTCGGAGCCCCTCGTGACCGTCGACGACGCAGTCGACGCGCTCTTGCGTCGGGCGACCGACGCCGCCGCCCCAGCGGCCTCGCAGCTGCCCTGGGTCGACGTCGAGGTGGGCGATCTCTTCGCCGAGATCCGATCACAGGGAATATCGCTCGAGGCGCTGCCCGTCGACACGTGGCGCGAGCGCATCCTCACCCTCGAGGGGAATGCGGCCATCCCCGTGCTCAGCGACTTCGGCCTGGGCCCCGGTGAGACGCCCGCCACGGTCGACTACACGGCGGTAGCCCCCGCGCTCGGCGACGAGGCCGCGAAGGCCATGCGCGAGCGGGTCGTGGCGGCCACCCGGGTCTTCGCGGCCAATGCGCGGCCAGGCGGCGTCTGACACGTCAGCCCGCTCCATTGACATGAGCCCCGAAGGACGACGCCTCCGCTAGAACGAACCTGTGAAGCGCGGTGAATCAGAGACATGCTCGTCTTCGCTCGGGCGAGAGCCCTGCCAGGCGAACACCTCGAGCGCACCCGCAGCCACGGAGGACTGAATGCCCGTATCGACGCATCCGCGCAACGTGCTCATCTCGCAGCCCCAGCTCGCCGAGTTCGGCGTGCCGTACCTGCCGATGATGTGGGGGGTGTTGAAGACGTACTGGGAGGAGCACGGCGCTCATCCGCACGCCGCAACGTGGCTCGACCCCGTGCGCGCCATGGCGCCCGTGAACGACCTGCTCACGCAGGTCGGCGATCACGCCATCGATGTGCTGGGGCTCAGCGCCTACACGTGGAACTGGAGCCTGCAGTGCGAGCTCGCCATCGAGGTGAAGCGGCGCAACCCCGGCTGTCTCGTGGTGGCGGGGGGGCCCGAGCCGGACTACAAAGACCCCGCATTCTTCCAGAAGCACCCGTACATCGATCTGGTCGCCGTGAAAGACGGCGAGATCACGTTCAACCGCATCCTCGAACGGGTGATCGAGGCCGGCGACCTGCGTGACCTGCTGGCTGAGCCACGTGCGGCGTTCGGCCACATCCGCGGCCTCTACATGGCGAACCCGGACGGGGGCGGACACATCCACACCGGCCCGGCCGAAACGCCCGCGAGCTTCGAGACCAGCGCGTACCTGGCCCAGCGCGACTACTACGAGAAGATCATCGACGAGAGAAACGGCCTGGTTGTGGCGGTCTGGGAGACCAATCGCGGCTGCCCCTACAGCTGCGCCTACTGCGACTGGGGCTCGGCCACCATGTCGAAACTGCGCCAGTTCAGCCTCGAGCGCGTCATGGCCGAGGTCGAGTGGTTCGGCCAGGTGAAGCTGTCATCGGTGCTCTGCGCCGACGCCAACTTCGGCATCCTGCCGCGCGACGTGCAGATCGCCGAGAAGGTGGCCGACGTTCGCCGCCGCACGGGGTATCCGCTGTCGTTCTCGTACAACACGGCCAAGAACAACCCGGGGCGCACGGTGGCGGTGGCCAAGGCCTTCACCGAGGTGGGCCTCATGTCGGGATACAACGTGTCGGTGCAGCACACCGACCCCGAGGTGCTGGCCGCCACGAAGCGCGACAACATCCGCATCGACAAGCAATACGAGGCGGCCCGCCAGCTCATCAACGAGAACGGGCTTGCGGTGTTCTGCCAGCTCATCCTCGGCATCCCGGGCGATACCCTCGCGAAATGGAAGCGGTGCTTCCCCGATCTGATGGAAGAGGGGATGCACGCCTACTACTGGATCTTCCCCTACAACCTGCTGCCCAACGCGCCTGCCGCCGACCGCGAGAACCTCGAGCGCTGGCAGGTGCGCACGGTCAGCCGCTACTTCCTGCTGAACTACGGCACGCGCAGCAACAGCCCCAGCGACGCGGTCGCGATGGTGAGATCGAGGCTCATCGTGGGCTGCTCGTCGTTCAGCGAGAGCGACTGGGTCGACATGATGGCGTACGCGTCGCAGATCAAGGCGCTGCACAGCTCGGGAATCACCGAGCAGGTCGCCATGTACCTGCGCTGCGTGCACGATGTGCGCTACGCCGATTTCTACGACGACCTCTTCACGAACTTCCTCCACTCCGACGCGAGCCCGACCCGGGCCTGGTTCGCCGAGATGCGGGCGACCTTCCAGAGGTATCTCGACAATGACGACTTCCTCGGCTTCATGACGATGGAAGAGCTCTCGGCATATGCGATGCAGCTCGAGCCCGCTCGCTGGCTGCTCACGAAGCTGGCCATGAACCGCGACGCCTTCTTCGATTCGCTCACGACCTACCTCTGCGCGCGCTGGCCCCAGGCCCCTGCGCTGCGCAGCGTGCTGCAGTGGTCGCGCCACGTGCTCATCACCGCCGACTACGACCTTCGCATGGGCAAGCGGTTCCCCATCGAGCACGACTGGCCCACCTGGTTCGCCGCGGCGCGAGCGGTCATGACCTACCAGCCCTTCGACGAACCCACGCCCCTCCCAGCAGGCACTGTCGCCGAGGTCAGCGATACCGGGTCGCTCGACGGCGGCTCGCTCCGCGAGATCGACTGGGGCGGTGGACCGATGCGCCAGCGCTGGGAGCGCTGGATCGAGCTCATGGCCACCGGGCGCACCGCGAGCAGCAAGAACACATTCCAGCAGATCAAGCTGCTCGAGGGGGCGGGCGTGCTGGTCTGGTAGCCCTGTGCGGCGCCAGGCGGCCGCCCCCCTGCGGGGGAAAAGCAGGGTGCCGGCTTTTTCGATGGGGGAAAAGCCGGGGGCCGGCTTCTTCGCAGGTCGGCGGGGGGCTGAGGCTGCACCTGTACCTCAGTTACCCAAGGTGCCGATGACGATGCGATCCTTGCTCCACAGGGCAAACGCGC
>RGZZ01000267.1 GCA_010028905.1 Pseudomonadota bacterium
GTGACGCGGCGTTCCAGGCGAAGGCAACGGCTCAGCTGAGCGGAATGATCAATGAGCTGCGTCGCCATCCCAGCATCTTTCTCTGGAACGCGCACAACGAATCGCTGCCGCACGATGCGACGCTCGACCGGGTTCTCGATCGCACGGCGGCGCTCATCGATCCATCTCGCGGTCACAAGGAAGGTTCTGGCATGGGAGAGCACTACTATCCCGGCTGGTACTTCCCGCCCTGGGGAGGCTCGTATACAACGTTCAACGACAAGCGCCCCGCGCTGGCCAGCGAGCTGGGAACGGTGGCGGTGCCCCGATCGCTGCTCGACTTCATCCCAGATGAGGCGCGCTGGCCTCCTTCGGAGCACGCCGATACGTGGAAGGCCTTCGACTTCCAGGCGTGGCCGTCCCGGGTGAACATCGGCCCCTGGGATTCGTTCAAGGACATCGATGACTACGTCACGGCGTCGCAGCAGTACCAGTCAGACTACGTCAAGTATCTTGTCGAGCACTGCCGACGGCTCCGGTTCGCCCCCTCCACCGGCGTATACCCGTTCATGTTCAAGGATGCCTGGCCGTCGGCGTGCTTCGGGGTTCGCGATCACGCCGGAACGCCGAAGATGGCCTGGGAGGCCATGTCTGCGGCCATGCATCCGACCTTGGCGAGCATCGAGTGGACCGATTCGATGGTGAAGGCAGGGGGTGACTTGAGAGCCACCCTATGGCTGGTGAACGACCTCGGTGGGGCGTTCCCTGACACGTCGGTGCGCTGGCGGGTCTATCGGGCCGATGACGATGAGAAGCGTGCCCTGCTCGAGGGTTCGACGCGGGTCGACGTGGCGCCGGATTCGTCTCTCTCGCTCTGCGGGGTGCGCTGGCGCGTCCCCCCAGACGCGTCTCCGGGGCAGCGCTTCGTTCTCGATATGGACTGGCGTGACGCAGCCGGAGAGCCGCTGTCGTCGAACGCCGTTGCCTTCACGGTCGCGTCGCCGTCCACCTCGGTTCCGGAGCGGTTTGGCCTGCGCCGTGAGCGCTACATTCCCGTGCAGCCCGAATACCCACCGCCCGGCTGACGGGGGCCACGTTCGCGCACAGGAGAGTGTCGCTGCGACGGAGGAATGGGGGAGTGCGGTGAGCGGCATGCTCGCCCCCTGGAGGTCTGTCATGGGATCGTTGTTTCGTCGCGAGAAGGTGCACTGCGCCCACATCCTGGTCACCAACGAGAAGGAGGCGTGCGAGCTTCTCGCCGAGCTGCAGGCCGGCGCCGATTTCGCCGAGAAGGCCCGCGCGCTGTCGCAGTGCCCGTCGGGTCGCGCCGGAGGCGACCTGGGCTCGTTCGGCCGCGGGCAGATGGTGCCGGAGTTCGACAAGGTGGCCTTCACGCTTCAGCCGGGAGAGCTCTCCGGCGTGGTGAAGACGAAGTTCGGCTTTCACGTGCTCAAGCGCATCGCCTGACCTGGCTCTCAACGACCACCCGTCAGTCGGGCTGCTCGTCGGTGAGGGCGGGTGCGGCACGTCCGGTCGCGATCTCGAGCTGACGCCTGCTCACGACGCCCTCGCGATAGAGGGCCTCGAGTCTGCTGGCGTGATTCGGCCGAACCGTGGATGGCCATGGACGCTCGGCGCTCGCCAAGGCCCTCGCCCGCGCCACCTTCGCGCGCAGCGTCGCATCTCGTTCCAGGTGGGCGGCGATGCGTTGCTCCACGTCGGCCCAGCGCTTGCCTTCGGCTCTGGCCCGCATCTCTGCGCGGGCCAGGGCCTTTTTCGTAGCCGCAACCTGCACCGTGAGCTGCGTGACCTCTGCTTCGAGAAACTCTGCCGTGCGCTGCGCGAGGCGCTGCTCGTCTTGCGCTCGTGCGCGCGCCTGTGCGCGTCGTTCTGCCTCACGAAGGGAGATGAGGCCGGCCTCGAGGCGCAGGGCGTCTTTTTGCCCATCGTCACGAGGAGCGGAAAGGCTGCGGCGGATGGTTGCGGTGCGGCTGCGCACGGCGTGGAGGCGGTCACTTGCCTCCGCGGCCGCGAAGCGCGCCCGCAACCAGTCGGCCGTGACATCACCTGACGTCTCGCTCACCGCGCCGAAGTCGAGGGGACGTCCGTCAGCGTCACGCATCTTCACATCGACGTGGTCGATGGCGACGAGTCCCAGCACGCGATCGATTGGAACCCGATCGCCGATGGATGTCGCGGGCGTCGAGAGATGACCATAGGTGGCCTCGCTCCCGTCTTCGTGGCGCACCGTGATCCCCCACTCCGTCTCGCTCCACGGGGTGACGCGCACCACCGTCCCGGACCACGCGCAGCGCACCGGCGTGCCCGCTGGCATGGCCACGTCGTAGCCCAGGTGCAGGCCAGGGCTTTTCCGATATCGGGAGACGCCGCGCGCGTCAGCGAAGCCGCTGGTCACCGTGGCGGCACGATACGAGCGCCGGCAGGCCTCGAGCAGGTGGCGCAGCGCGTGTTCGCCATGCCCCCCGAGCGCTGCGACGATGGCCGGAACGCGCCAGGCGGGAAGCACGGGAACGCACCGGCGCTCCAGCGGCGCCCTGGAAGCCTGGGCCTCCGCGGGCAGCGCGGCGATGAGGAGGGCGCAGGCATTCACCAGAATCGCCCGGATCGCGATGTCGAGATGCTTCACAGTCGCGCGCTCACCGCCCACAGGGTGTAGAGCGCGGCCGCGTAGTCCGCCTCGATGTCAACGACCTTCAGGCGCGCCTCGGCGGTGGCCCGCTCGCGCTGGTTCACAAGGAAGAGGGTTCCGTCGCCCAGCTCGAAGCGCAGGCGCTCGCCTTGCTCGAGCTTCTCGGCCAGCGCCAGGGCCTTCGAGGCGATCTCATGACGCTCGACCGCATTGTTCACCGCATTGACCGCGTCACGCACCTCGATGACGATGGTCTGCACATCGTTCGATTGCTGCACATCGAGGCGTGACAGTCGAAGCTGTGCTGCCTCGATGCGACCGTCGGCCTCTCGGGTGCGCAGCGGTATGGTGACGCTAAGCCCGGTCTTGATGGTCATTCCAACACCACCGTTGCCCGCATCGTACCCCGGCTGCACGAAGAAGTCGACGCGAGGCTTCTTGTCGTTGCGCGCCAGGTCGAGATCGATGCCCACGATCTGTCGCTCGAGCCTCAGCGAGCGAAGCTCCGGTCGGGTCTCCAGGGCATCGAGCGTGGCCTTGCCGAGCGCTTCGTCTGTCACGCTGCTCAGCGACAGGCGTTCGATGGCGGCACTCGACGGAGGGGGCGGACCCGGCTGGCGGTCGGCGTCCCACGCGTAGAGCGACAGCTTGAAGGCGGCCTTCTGCACGTCGCGCTCGGCCTTCGTTGCCACCTCGCGTCGACGTTCCACCTCGGCATCGGCCTCGACGCCGTCAAAGGGGGCGAGGTCGCCGGCCTCCACGCGCTTTCTGATGAGCGCGGCGCGTTTCGCGGCAACGTCGAGAACATCACGCTGCACCTGGAGGCGCCGCTCCGCGGCACTCCACTCCCACCAGGCGGTGCTGGCGGCCAGGAGCACCTGCAGCCGCGTGAGGCCGAAGTAGACCTCGGCGGTTCCCGTCTTCACAATGGCCTGTCGCTCAGCAGCGCGCTTCGGATTGATCCCGAAGCCGCGCAGCAGCGGGAGCTTGAGATCGAAGAAGACCTCACCCCCAGTGCCGGTCGGGCTCAAGGGAGATTTCACCGCACCGCGGTCGTAGTCGTAGCCCACCGCCATCTTCAGGCCATCGGGGGTGAGCCAGCCCACCGCGACGGTGTTGTCGGTGGCCTGCTTGGCCTTTCCTGAGCCGCCGTTGTATCGCATGTAGTCATCGTAGACCTCGAGCTGCGGGTCGAACGCCCCACGCTTCTCGGTCAGTGCGGCCCGTGCGATGTCGCGGTCGATGCGCGCCGCCAGCATCTTCGGATGGAACTGCTCGACGCGTTGCAAGAATGTGCTCAGCGCGGGCACAGCGGTGTTGACGGGAACGCCCGTCGTGTCTGGCGCCGACGCCGTGCTGAGCAGGGGGACGACATCGGAGGGGGGGGGCTGCGCGTGTTGTGTGGGCTGGGCTGCGACGGGTGCCGAGGAGATCGTGGCCAGCATGATCAGCGCGACACCCGCGAACCCTTTGAGGGCATCGAGGAAGGGCTGTGTCATCGCTTCAGCACCGGCTTTGTCTTCTTCTCGTCCTTGTCGCCCTTGCTGCTGTCCTTGCCGTCCTTCTTCGGCTTCTCGATCTCCACGGTGGGAGGGAACGCGTTCAGGCGTCGCCATACCTCGCGGTAGAGCGGAACCATGTCGAGCATCACCCATCCCACCGTGCGGGCGCCGGGACGCAGGCGGGTAGGAGGAGGCCACCGACCCTCCGCGAGGGACGGATCCGGCTTCACCAGAATGCGGAATCGACCCGCGCCGTCGTCGACCGCGTCGATGACGCTGATGCGTCCCGCGAACGTGCCCACTGAGGCCCAGGGCCACGCAACGAACGGCACGGCGGGAAAACCGTCGAAGATGAGCCGCACGGGTCTTCCCACCGACAGCAGCGGCGCGTCGAAGCCGCTCACGTAGAGCTCGACGGCAGTGTCGGTGGTCTCTGGAACGAGCACGCACAGGTCGTCTCCGGCTTTTACGTTCTCGCCCCTTCCCGCCTTGAAGATGCGCACGACGGTTCCGTCGCAAGGCGCGAAGACGTTCCGCTGCTCTGTTCGGCGTTCGAGGTTGTGCAGATCGGCCTCGAGCTTCATGAGCTCGGCGTCAGCCGACGCAATCGCCTCGCGCGCTTGCTGCTGACTGGCATCGAGGCTCACGAGGCTGGCCGAGGTGTCGGCGTCGACCTTTGCGCGGTCGAGCCGCGCGCCTTCCACGTCGCGCCGTGCCACATCGCACGCCGCTCGGGCACGTTCGACCTCGGTCACTGCCTTTACCCGGTCGAGCTCGGCGAGCTCGAGGTCACGGGTCGAGCGGAGGCCGTTCGATTGCAGATGCTTCACGCGCCTGTAGTTCAGTCGAGCGGTCTCGACACCCTGGGCCTGAGCCCGCGCCGACTGGTCGGCCATCGACTGGCGCGCCTGTGACTGCGAGATCTTCTGCGCGGCCACGGCAAGCGCGGCGTCCCGCGAGCGCATGATCGAGGCTTGCTGCGCTTCGAGGGCGTCGAGTCGTGCCTGCACCGACGTCCGTCGCTGGCGCACTGCGGCCATCTGGGCCTCGAGGATCTTCGGTTGGGCCGGATCGAGGAACCGCGACTCGATGTCGTCGAGCACGCAGAGCAGCTCGCCTTTCTTCACTGCCGTCCCTTCTTTCACGGTCCATCGGGCGATGCGGGCGGGGATGGGGGCCTCTATGGTCTGCGGCCGTTCGGTGGGGGCAAACACCGTGACCTCGCCTCGTCCCACCACCGATTGCTGCCAAGGCACCCAGGCCAGGGCGGCGACGGAGAGCGCCACCATGAGGCAGAGGATGAAGGCGATTACGCGCAGCGCTCCCCCCGTGCGCACGAGGTCGAGCGAGGTTCCCCGCTGGGCTGAGGAAGGAAGTGCAAGCGTCTCACCAGACAGGTGGGTTTCTCCATGCGGGTCAGACACGGGTGGACTCCTTTTCCAGCGCCATGGCTGCGCGCAGGCGGCTCGTTCGCTTTTCGAGCAGCGTCTTGGGCGGGCCTTCCTCGACGATGCGCCCCTTCTCGATGACCACAACGCGGTCGGCGCGCTCCACCGTCTCGAGGCGATGGCTGACGCACAGCAGGGTCCAGGGACGCCAAGGGAGGTGATCGCTCACGGCCGCCTGCTCGAGCGCCTGCTGCAGCTCGGCCGTGCTGTGCGGGCGGCCGAGCACCACGTTGCTCTCGAGGGTGCTGTCGAAGATCTCGTTACGCCCCCATACCACCGAGACCTGTTGATTGAGCGCTTCGTGGGTGACGTCACGAACGTCGATTCCGTCGAGGGTAAGCAGTCCTCGATCTGGGGAGAGCAGTCCGACCGCCATCTGTCCGAATGTCGTCTTTCCGCTGCCGTTCGGACCGATCAGTACGACTTTCTCTCCGGCGAGGATGTGCAGATCGATGTCGTCGACCACGACATGATCTCCGTACGCAAAGCGCACGCTCTGCGCAGATATCTCGATGCCCTCGCTCTTGCCTGGAAGGCTGCGCTCACCGCGCGACTCCAGGGGCAGGTCGAGCAGCACGCCCACCTTCTCGAGCGCGGTGAGAAGGTCGTACCACGGGTCGACGAGCTTCACCAGCTTGTCGGCCGCCTTCATCACCGACATGAGCACCAGCTCGGCGGCGACCAGCTGTCCGAGGGTGAAGGACTGGGTGATCACCATCCAGCCTCCGAGGCCAAGGAGCGCGGCGATGGCCACGGCCTGCAAGAGATAGTGGGCGGTGAGATGCCGAAGCAGCACGCGGAAATGAGCGCGTCGCGCAAGCACGTATCCGCGCACCAGCGCATCGGTGCGGTCGAGGGCGAAGTCTGACGCCGCGCTGAGCTTGAGCGCGGCCTGGCATTCGCTCATCTCTTCGAGCCAGCCTGCGACGAGATATTTCTCGTGCGACTCGCGCAGCTGCGTTCGCAGCCCTCCGAACGAGCAGAGTACGAGCACGAAGACACCGCTTGCCACAAGCGCCAGGGCTAGTGCCAGCATGCTTGCGCCGTAGAGCGAGAGGAGGCTCAGTCCGATCATGATCTCGACCACGGCGCCGGGGCCGTCTTGCATGATCTTCGACCAGGTCTTCTGCACGGTGAGAACATCGAAGAAGCGGTTCATCAGCTCCGAGCCGTGATGCTCGGAGAGTGCTCGCGCCTCCACGCGGGGCAGGTTCCGAGCAAGCCGCAGGGCCACCCGCGCAAAGACGCGCTGCTGCAGAACCTCGACAAGGGAATCGCGCAGCACCTGAATCAGGCCTGCGAACAGAAGCCCCACCAGCACAGCCGCGGTGAGAACGATGAGGGGTTGAAGCGACACGCCCGCGGCAATCGTGTTCACAAGCGCCTGGGAGGCCAGCGGAACGGCCAGGGCAAGCAGCGCGGTCATCAATGCGTAGACCACCAG
>RGZZ01000268.1 GCA_010028905.1 Pseudomonadota bacterium
GCATCGCATCTCCATCGAACGGCCCGGGTATGCCCCCTACACCAAGACGCTTCTCCTCTCAGGAGGGCAGTCCCAGAACCTCGTGGCCAACCTCCAACCCGCCAAAGCCGCAACCGCCACGAAGACGATCATCGACGTTGAACCGCCGACCGTGACGCACGCCGGCGGCAGCAACCCGATGGCGACGCAAACCTCTCCCGCCACGCCTCAGCGTGAGACCCCGCCTTACAGCAGCGGGCAGACAGCCTACGCCGGTGGGCAGCCGCCCACGTCTACCCACAGTCGGCCCGAGAAGACCGCGCCACCGATGGGGGGGCCAGACGCGAAACCGCCCTACACAGGCTCCGGCGGAGGCCCCTACCCCTCGCAGGGAGGCCTGGGGGAGGCCGATGACTACAAGCTCCGCAAGATACTGGGCATGTTCGATCAGGCCCGCGCGGGAAATCACGATGCCATCTCACGCGAGTTCAAGGGGCACCTGAGAAATCGCGCCAACGAAGCCCAGGTCGACGCCCTTCTGCACGAGGTCGAGACGATGTCTGCGCCAGACTACCAGAACCTGCGCCTGGCGCTTGCCAGGCAGATGATCTCCGTCTGCATGTCGCCCTGATCCGCGCGGCCAAAGCCCCTCAGAGGGCGCCGGATCTCCGCCTCGGCAGAGAGGAAAGCGCGGCCGGCACACGAACCCTCCGTTCCCATGCCCACTCCACCCCGCACCCCAGAGAAGCCCAACGACCAGCTCGAGCTGTTCGGCGGCGCCGCGAGAAGCACCGCCACCGCCCCAGATACCGACACCGACGCCTCCTCCGGCAGCGACGAACCCACGGGCGGCGACTTCGAGTTCTACGGCGACTTCGACCCCCTCGAGGCCGCATACCAGTACGACCCCGTCGATGACGGCGGCGACGCGCCCGCGCCAGGCACGGTCGCCCCACGGGCGGCAGGCACGCCGAGCAGCGACGATGTGAACGCGGCCGAATCGCCCGCCGCAGACGGCGCAGGCCCCCCCCCGGCCGACCTCGACAGTGGCGGCGGCATCGGCGGAGGCGGCAGCGAGGGCCCGCCGCCTTCGCTGCCCGAGCTCATCGGCGACGGCGACGCCCTTCCCCTGGGGCTGTACGCCGAGCGCTCGTATCTCGAGTACGCAGTGTCGGTGGTGAAGGGGCGCGCCCTCCCTGACGTGTCTGACGGGCAGAAGCCGGTGCAGCGGCGCATCCTGTACGCGATGGACGAGCTGGGGCTCACCGCCACCGCCAAGCCCGTGAAATCGGCGCGCGTGGTGGGTGACGTCATCGGCAAGTACCACCCCCACGGCGACCAGGCGGCCTACGACGCCATGGTGCGCCTGGCGCAAGACTTCTCGGTGCGCTACCCGCTCATCGACGGCCAGGGCAACTTCGGGTCGCGCGACGGCGACTCGGCCGCCGCAATGCGATACACCGAAGCCCGGCTCACGCGCTACGCCGAGCTGCTGCTCTCCGAGATCGACCGCGGCACCGTCGACTTCGTTCCCACCTACGACGGTTCCGGCAAGGAGCCCGCGCTCCTCCCCGCCCGCCTGCCCATGGTGCTCATGAACGGCGCCAGCGGCATCGCCGTAGGCATGGCCACGGAGATCCCGTCGCACAACCTCACCGAGGTGGCCAGCGCGGCGGTGGCGCTCATCGAGAACCCCGAGCTCTCGGTGTACGATCTCATGAAGCACGTGCCGGGCCCAGACTTCCCCGGCGGCGCCCAGATCATCTCATCGAAGACCGACATCCTCGAGGCCTACAAGAGCGGTCGCGGCACGCTCAAGGTGCGGGCTCGCTACAAGTTCGAGGAGATGGCTCGCGGCCAGTGGCAGGTGGTCATCACCGAGCTGCCGCCGGGCTGCTCGAGCCAGAAGGTTCTCGAAGAGATCGAAGAGCTCACCAACCCCAAGGTGAAGACCGGCAAGAAGAGCCTCACGCAAGACCAGCAGCAAGACAAGCAGCTCATCCTCTCGATGCTCGACACCTGCCGCGACGAGTCGGGCAAGGAGAACGCGGTGCGGCTCGTGCTCGAGCCGAAGAAGTCGACCATCGATCGCAACGAGTTCGTCAACACCCTTCTCGCCTACACGAGCCTCGAGAGCTCGGCATCGATCAACATGGTGATGATCGGCCGCGACGGGCGCCCGCGCCAGAAGTCGCTGCGCCAGGTTCTGGCCGAGTGGATCGACTTCCGCTTCGTCACGGTGCGCCGTCGCACCGAGCACCGCCTGCAGCAGGTGGTCGATCGCATCCACATCCTCGAGGGCCGTCACATCGTCTTCCTCAACGTCGACGAGGTGATTCGCATCATTCGCAATGCCGACGATCCGAAGCTCGAGCTCATCGCCGCGTTCAACCTCTCTGAGCGACAGGCAGACGACATCCTCGAGATCAGGCTGCGCCAGCTCGCCCGCCTCGAAGGCATCAAGATCGAGCAGGAGCTCGCCGAGCTGCGCAAGGAGCAGGCCGACCTCGAGAACCTGCTCACCAGCGACAAGGCGATGCGCCGCCAGATCATCAAGGAGATCAACGCCGACGCCAAGACCTTCGGCGACGCCCGGCGCACCCTCATCGAGGAGACCGAGCGCGCCGTTCTCACACAGACGGTGGTGAACGAGCCGCTCACCGTCATCTTGTCTGAGAAAGGGTGGATCCGCACACGCAGCGGACACAGCCTCGAGCTGACGAACCTCTCGTACAAGGAAGGCGACCGCCTGCTCGGCAAGGCCGAGTGCCGCTCAGTCGACGACGTGATCCTGCTGGGCTCTGACGGGCGCTCCTACAGCGTGCAGGCGTCGCAGCTGCCGGGTGGGCGCGGCGACGGCGTACCCGTCACCACGCTCATCGACCTGCAACCCAAGTCGAGGATCGTGGCCATGCTCGCGGGCGCGGCAGACCACCGCTACCTGCTTGCCACCTCCGGCGGCTACGGCTTCATGTGCAAGCTGGGCGACATGAAGGCCAGCAAGAAGGCGGGCAAGGCCTTCATCACGGTCGAGGCCGCCGAGACGGTGCTCGAGCCCGTGCTCTACTACGAGTCTGACGACAACCTGCTGGCCGCCCTCAGCGGCAATGGGCGCATG
The DNA here is from genome assembly GCA_010028905.1 of Pseudomonadota bacterium. Taxonomy (NCBI): domain Bacteria; kingdom Pseudomonadati; phylum Pseudomonadota; species Pseudomonadota bacterium. The sequence goes on from RGZZ01000268.1 coordinate 3,098, forward strand.
CTCGTGTTCCCCCTGGTCGAGATGAAGAACCTCAGCGGGGGCGGGCGCGGCGTCATCATCATGGGGCTCGACGACCGCGAAGCGCTCGTCGATGTGCTCGTCATTCGCAGCGGCGTGGTGGTCGAGTCGATGAAGCGCAACAAGGACAAGGTGCAGGAGAACATCTCCGGCGCCACATTGCAGGCCTTCATCGGCAAGCGCGCCCGCAAGGGCCGGCTGGCCTCTGCCAAGTACAAGGCGCAGCGCCTCGTGCCCCTCACCGAAGGGGGCGGCGCCGCGCAGGCGTCGCTTGACAGCATCGGCCCCCCGCCCGTCGAAGAAGGCACGCTTCCGCTGGGAGACTGAGGCCGCTCTCCTACCCGCTATTGCGCAGCAGCTGCGACAGGTGGGCCACAAGGCGCTGCTTGTGGTCGTCAGCCACACCTGTGAAGGCCACGCCGAGCTCGTAGCGGTCTCGTCCCCGCGGCAGGCATCGCACCACCATGCCGCGACAGACCAGGGGCTCGGCGTCGTCGCTCAAGACGACCTCGGCGCGCACCATCGTGTGACGGGGCACCTCCTGCGCCACCAGCAGGAGCGCCCCTCCGACGGCGAGATCGCGCACGCTGACCTCCACCGTCTCCTTCGTGGGGAGCCGCAGCAGGCCGCGCATGTTGGCGGTGAGCCGCGGCGCGCGGCGGTACTCGCGCCCCTCGACGATGCCCACCTCACACTCCTCGAGCAGGAAGCGGGCCACGGCGGCGGCTTGCAGGTCGGTCTCGACGACGAACGACGCGCCCATCTCCCAGCTCAGCCGGTCGCGCACGTACCGGGTCCAGCGAACCGAGGCCAGCGGAGCCGAGAGATCTGTGCCGAACGCTCGTCCGCGAAATGTCTCCATGGGCTTGCGGGCGCAGTACAGCGCCACACGCTCGCCCCGCTTGAGCCGGATTGCCGTCTCGAGGCGCAGCCCCTGCGTGCCGAACTCGACGGCGACGACGGGGACCTGATGGTTGTTGGATCTCACCGCGATGACCGGGACCTTGCGGCGCACCCGCAATGCCCGACGGCGCTCGAGAGACGCCAGCTGCCGATCGGTGATGCCCGCGGCGCTGCGCAGGCGGTTGACCCAGTCCATCCATCCCACGGGTGACGTCCCTCTCCTTGCAGCGGCGCCATCGGCGACGCCGCCCCCCCACGAGTACGACGCGCGGCACGGTGCCTCCTCGCCTGCCCCGTCGAGCAGCGGTGGAGGAGGCGCTCAAGCCCGAAGCGAAGCACCTGTGACGGTCTCCGCCGACGCGCGTAGAGAAAGTCCCCCCTCGGGGTATTCATGGCGGAGATACAAGAAAAACCAGGAGGTGCCTTGTGAAACGGGTTTCCATGCTGGCCGTGCTGCTTGCCGCGGCCCTGGCCCTCGCGCTCTTCGCGCGACCGCACGCGGTGCGGGCCTCTGACCACGACGATGGAGAGACCTCGACCAAGGGTCGCAACGTCAATCTCACCGATCTCTACGTGTTCCGCGAGGTCGATCAGCAGAACCAGATCGACAGCGGAACCCGAACCTTTGGCGGAGCCACCGACCCGAACAAGAACATGGTGTTCATCATGAACACCAACCCGCGGTCGTTGCCCCGTCAGCAGTACTTCTTCAGCCCCAGCCCCACGCGCTACGAGTTCTACGTCAAGCGCGTCGCGGGCACGGCCAACGACTTCGCCAACAAGAGCGACGGCAAGCCCGACATGGTGCTGCGCTTCACGTTTGGCGCCCCCGATTCGAATTCGCAGCAGGCCATCACGCTCACCCGCCTGTTCGCCACCAACGGCGCAGTCGATGAGACGACCGCCACAAGCGTCGACGCGGGCAAGACCACGGCCGCCATCCCGGGCCTGGGCAACACCATCACCCCGGTGAACAACAGCGTCACCGTAGGCAGCGACACCCTCACCGTGTTCGCGGGCCTGCGCGAAGACCCGTTCTTCTTCGACGTGACCCAGTTCTTCCGCGTGCGCGCCGGCGCCCTGGGCAAGGGTCCCGCCGTGGGCTTCCGCTCGGCCGCCTCGGCCCTCGACTTCACCAAGGACTACAACGTGAACGCCATTGCGGTGCGCATGCCGCTGGCCTTCCTCCAGCGCCAGGCAAACGGGCAGGTCAGCACCGACACCGCCTTCGACGTCTGGCAGACCATCTCGGTGCAGCAGTGAGGAGTGTGACAACAATGAATCGCGTTATCCGCAGCCTTTCTGTCGCAGCGTCGACCCTGGGTCTCGCAATCGTTCTCGCCGGGTGCGGCGGGAGCGGCGGGAGCACGGGCACCCAACCGATTCCCACGGGCTCCCTGCCCAACCCGGCGCCGGTCGAGGCGGCCACCACCACCATCGTGCAGGTTGAGCGCCTCGCCCGTCCGGGCATCAATGAGGGCCTGCTCATCACCAACGACTTCCTCAACGCGTTCAACGCCATCGCCCCCACGTCAGACACGGCGGCGCTGAGCACCGCGGTGGGAACCGAGATCGTGGCCACCCTCACGGCCCTCGGCAACAACCAGGCGGCCATCGGCGCCATCGTGAACGCCTTCGTGCCGGACGTGATGCGCATCGACACCACCATCACGTCGGGCTACGCAGGGGGCGTCACGTTCACCGGCGCAGCCTTCACCACGAACATCGCAAGCATCCCCACGGGCGGGCGCCTGATTCTCGATGACGTCATCGACATCACGCTCACCGTGCTGACCCACGCCGCCATCACCACCGACAACGTGTCGTACACGGGCGGCGGCAACGTGGGCCAGGGCCACTCTGCGCTGTCAACCTCCTTCCCCTACCTCCCCACGCCGCACTGAGCCGGCGTCTGGCATCCCCAGCAAAAGAAGAGAGAGGGCCTCGGCCCTCTCTCTTTGCTTGTTCACCCCTGACAGAGCGCCGCTCGCCCTGCGACGTCGCGCAAGAATCACACCGGCAGGCGAACGATTCCCCCGCTCACCAGCGCCTGTGCCGCGATCCCGAGGCCCAGCAGCACCACCACGACATAGGACACAACCGTGAGACGCTGCAGCGCCGCCTTTCCCGGGTAGGCCCGCTCGAGGAGGCGCCCCGCCGTCACGGTGAGCACGCCCAGCGCCATCAGCACCGCCGCGAGACCCGCGCTGAAAGCCACGATGATGAGCAGCCCAAAGGCGAGCTGGTTCATGCCGATGGCGGTGAGGAGCACCGCGAGGGCGTCCGGGCAAGGCACGAGCCCTCCGCTCACCCCCAGCGCGATGAGGCTCCACAGGGTGATTCGCTCGGGCAGCGCGTGGCTGTGGGGCCGGCCGCCATGGCTGTGCATGTGGCCGTCATCGTGCGCATGATGATGGTCGTGACCGTGATGATCGTGGCCGTGGTCGTGAGCGTGATGGTGATGATCGTGATCGTGGCCGTGATCGTGATCGTGGCCGTGACCGTGATCGTGGCCGTGATGGTGGTGATCGTGGCCGTGGTCGTGCGCGTGAAGCAGGCTCCGCCCCTCCTTCACCGTGAGCACGCCCGCGCCGACGACTCGCGCGGAGATGACAGGCCGCAGGCGCACCGAGGGCGCGGCGTCGAGCACCACCGCGCGCAGGCTGCTCTTGCCCTGGCGCAGCACGCCCCGCAGAAGCCAGATGCCCATGGCGCTCACCAGCAGGCCCGAGACCGCTCCAAGCCAGGGAAAGACCTGAGGCGGAACGCCGTGCTGGAAGACGGTGAGACACAGCACCCCGAGCAGCACGACGCTGCTGGTGTGGGTGACGGTCACCACGAATCCGAGCAACAGGGCCTGCGCCACCGTGCCTCTCGAGCCCACGAGATACGAGCCCACCAGGGTCTTGCCGTGACCCGGCGAGAGACCGTGCAGCGCGCCCAGCACGAACGCCACCCCAAGGGCCACGACCACCAGGCGCCCGCTGGCCGCGCCGCCGTTG
>RGZZ01000269.1 GCA_010028905.1 Pseudomonadota bacterium
CGCTCGGTGCCGATGATGTGCAGCCCGCCCGTAGCAAACTGTGGATCGGCTGTGCGCAACACCTTCACGCCAGGCAGCGCCGGCAGCGGGGTGCCGTCGTCGACGACAAGCTGCACCTGGGGCTGCGCGACCGCAGCGCCGGGCTGCTCGCCCGCGGCGGGCGCGAAGAGCGCGTCGCCCTTCGTCTCGGCCACCTTCGGCTCGCCCGCGGCCACGCTCAGCTGGTTGACGCCGAGCCAGAGGCGCGCGTCTTCGCCTTCTGACTTCTTCGACATGACGATCATGACGCGCTGACCATCGTTCACGGCCTGCACGGCCTCCCCGGTCAGGCGCTTGAAGTTCACCACGTCCGGCTTGATGTCGACCCCGCGACCCGCCATGTTGGTGGCCAGCGTGACCATGCCGCTCTTGCCTGCGCGGGCGATGATGTCGTTCTCGGCCGACGTGTTCTCCTGAACGCTGCGCGCGTTGAGCACCTGATGCGGAATCCCGCGCTGGTTCAGCAGCTGGTGCAGGTACTCGTTTGTGGCCACATTGCGGGTGCCGATGAGCACGGGCTTGCCCTCTTCGGCAAGATGGGCGACGCGGTCGACGACCGCATTGAACTTCTCTTGATAGCTCTTGAAGACGAGGTCAGGCTTGTCGACGCGCTGCGACGTGCGGTTGGGCGGAATCACGGCCACGTTCATGCCGTAGAGATCCTGGAACTCGGATTCCTCGGTCTTGGCCGTTCCGCTCATGCCCGCCACGTGGTGGTAGCGACGGAAGAGATTGGGATAGGTGATGGAGGCCATGGTGGTCTGCTCGGGCTGCACGGCCACCCCCTCCTTGGCCTCGAGGGCCTGATGGATGCCGTCGTTGTAGCGACGCCCGTCCATCACGCGACCAGTGAACTCGTCGACGATGTCGATCTTGCCGTCGCGCACCATGTAGTCCTTGTCGCGGGTGAAGAGGGTCTGGGCCATGAGCGTGGCGCGCAGGTAGGGCACCTGCGTCATGTTGCTCTCGCTGTAGAGGTTGTCGACCCCGAGCTGCTTCTCGACCTTCGAGAGCCCGTCATCGGTGAGCCAGCACTGGCGCATCTTGTAGTCGACCTTGTAATCGGCGCCCGGCGTGAGCCCCTTCACGATCTCGGCGAAGCGCTGATACTGCTGCGTGGCGGGCTGCTCGGTTTTCGAAAGGATGAGCGGCGTGCGGGCCTCGTCGATGAGAATCTCGTCGACCTCATCGATGAGCGCGAAGTTCGGCTCGCGGCAGACCTTGTCGGACGGTTGACGCGACATGTTGTCGCGAAGGAAGTCGAATCCGAGCGAATAGTTCGTGGCGTAGGTGATGTCAGCGGCGTAGGCGGCGCGCTTCTCGGCAATCTTCTGGGGGTCGTCGGGCACCACCCCCACCGAGAGACCGAGCCAGTTGTACACCTTGCCCATGTTCTCGGCGTCGCGCTCGGCGAGGGTCTGGTTCACGGTGACCACGTGCGCGCCCTTGCCCGTGAGGCCGTAGAGGTAGGCGGGCATGGTGGCGGTGAGGGTCTTGCCCTCGCCGGTGCGCATCTCGGCGATCTTGCCCTGGTACATGGCGATGGCGCCCTGCACCTGCACATCGAACGGCTTCATGCCGAGCGCGCGCCCAGCGGCCTCGCGGGCCACCGCGTAAGCCTCGGGCATGATGGCGTCAACACTCTCCCCTGCGGCGAGACGCGCCTTGAAGGTCGCGGTCATGCCCTTCAGCTCGGTGTCGCTCATGGCGGCGAACCGCGGGCCGAGCGCGTTGATCTTCGCCAGCGGCTCCTCAAGCGGAATGGTGTCGTCGCCCTTGCCCGCGATGGAGAGCAGGTTGTTTCCGAGAACGCGGGCGGTGTGCAGCATGCGCCGCAGCAACCCCGGCCGTTCGGGGGCAGCAACGCGCTCCGGGCCGACCAGCGCATCGCTCCGCCTGGGCGGCGTGATGACAGGGGCCGCCGATGCGGCGACAGGGCCTCGCGTCTGGCTGGGTAGCGCCGGGGGCTCGGGAACAGGCGGCGTGGGAATGGGACGGGCCGTCGGCAGCGGGGGAGGTGGTGCGCCTCCTCCCACGACCCCGACAGGTGCGCCCGTGTCATCTTGCAGCAGCACCGATGGCGCGCTGCTCGCGCGAGCGGGCGCAGCCTCCCCCTGTGCGGAAGGCGGAGGGGGCGACGAAGCGGAAACCGCCCCACTGCGTGCGTTGGAGGTTTCCATGCCCAGCAGGGCGTGGGCGGTGGTCGACGAGCGCAGGGGGCGCTCGTGCCCCGCAGGCTGAGGCTCGACCGAAGAGGTGGCGCGAGGAGCAGGGGGAGGGGCAGGGGGCGCCGACGCCAGGAAGCGGTCGCCGTTCGGGGCCGCATCAGGCGTGCGCGAACCGCCTTCCGAAGTTACGTTCCTGGTGGGGCCCGACGCGTTTCCGCGCCGCCCCCCGTGAAGGGGATGAAGCTCCATCTGCCCGGTTCCCTCCGCGGCCATGCCAGCGGCACGACCCTCCTCATCGATACGGCATGAGTATAGCACGAGGCACAAGCGCGCAATTGTTACAAAGTTGTTAACATCACCGTCTCCGCATACGAGACGCAAGGCGCTGGTGTCAGGCCCGAAGCGAACCCAGCAGGAAAGGCCCGAGCAGACGAGAAGGCCCTGCGTCCAACCGTATCCCTGCACGCGTCCATGCGTCTCATGAAATGGGGGTTCTCCCTTGCACACGTCACTCTCTCGTGTCTTGGCTATTGCGATCACGTCGATGCTTCTCCTGTCGAGCGGCCGTGAGGTCGTGGGGAAGCCCGTCCTCGTTCCCAACCCCATTCCCGATCCCGCATTCCCCAAGAAGCTCAGCCCTGCGCTCCATCTCGACAGCGTCTCTGTCATGAAGGGCGGAACGCTGATCGAGAAGCTGGTGAACTACGACAGCGACTCCGAAGCGTACTCGCTCACCGCCGCCGGAAAGTACCTCTCGAAGCCGCTCGACGGCAACACACAGTACACCGTGACCGCCGAGATCTCGAACAAGGGTCTGGTGCTATACGACGGGCCCTATCAGATCAATGTCACCATCTGGGGGGGTGGCGCCGCGAGCGACCATTATGGCTTGCCCGTGGTGTTCAACAACGGGGGGGCCCCCATCGTCGTGCGTGGGGTCTGCAAGCCTGGCACCAAGATGACGCCGCAGCCCAGCTTCACGTTCACCTCTGGCGTTGCGGGCAAGTACCAGATCAAGGTCTCGGTGAAGCCCCTCCCGTGACGCGCCCCCCGCAGGGGCCGATGCACGTCGAGCTCCCCCCCACGGTGCCTGGTGCATCACCCCGTCGGGCTTGCGTGGCCGCACGCCGTGCATCAATCCGCACTGCCCTCGAGGCCCGGCCCGCGTGAACCGTCGTCTCGTGGGAGCACTCCTCGTGTTGCTGCTGGTGAGCCTGCAGCTGCTGATCTTCCTGGCACAACGAAGGCTCCCCCTCTCACAGCCCGCGTCGCCGAATCGAACGACTGCGTCTGCAACACGCATGAGAGCCAAAGCCCCTCCCGTGACCTCGAAGGAGCTGCGATGGGCCATCTCGCCCGACCTCAGCACCTGGAAGATGCTGCCGTACACCGTCAAGGGCGTGGGAACCCCCCAGATGGCGTGGTTCGAGGGTCACCTTGTGACGTTCTGCTCAGACCCATCTCGCGTGCAGACCATCTCGCTGGAGCCGGGCCGCGGTGACAAGCTTACGGTCGGAAAGCCCCAGAACGTCGGCATCGAGGGGGAGACGGCAGACAAGCAGGTCGACCCGAACGTGATCGCCCTCCCCGGGGGCGGATACCGCTTGTTCTACACCGTCTCCGCCGGGAACGAAGATCCCGCCTATGAGCGCACCGAGTTCCACAGCGCAGTCCGGCGCGCAAACCGATGGGTGCGCGAACCCGGCTGCCGGCTCAGCGACACGGGAATCGTCGATCCGGACGTGATCGCGCTCCCCGACGGCACGTGGCGCATGTTCTTCACCCGAGGCATCGAGGAGCAGATCTGCAGCGCAACCTCGAGCAACGGCCTCGACTTCGTCATCGAGCCCGGGCAGCGCGTTGCGGGTCAGGTGTCGGCCACCATCCACGTGGGAAGCACCTACCTCATGGCCCACCAGTCGCTGGGCGGTCTGTTCAACCAGGGCCTTCTGCACGTGCTTCGCTCAGACGATGGCTTGCAGTTCACCCCCGACCCACGCTTCAGATGGCAGGAGAGCAACGTCGCAGTCGAGGGACCGAACCTCATCATGCTCAAAGACGGTCGGTTCCTGATGGCCTACATCACCCCGCAGCAGCGCTGACGCGCGGCACCTCGCCCGCGGGTGACCCTGAGAGCGCGCTCAGTGCCGCTCGACGGGCACCAGGTAGGCAACGCCCTGATATCCGAGGGTGGGCTTGCCGTCATATCCCGTGTACGTGGCGTTCGCGGTGGACATCGACAGGTGCGTGATGGCCCGTGTCTTCGGGTTCCAGTCAACGTAGCCCACCACGTCGAGCGCCACCCTGTTCTTGTCGCTCGGCGACTCGCCGGCGCTCTCGGGGCGAAGCCCTGGCTGATACATCTCGAGCCTGCCACGAAGCTCGGCGCGAGCCGTATCGCCCGACACCGACGTCACCGTGCCGCGAAGCGACGCCTTCTGCACCCGCGCGATGGCCTTGGCGTCACCGTCCGGCTCCATCAGCGAGGGCTCGGGCCTGAAGTGGCTCAGCACCGTGCGCGCCACCCCATCGCTCACATCGAAAGCGGTGCCCACGCCCGCACCTGCCGCGGGCAGCATCTGGACACACTGCTCAGGCGTGAGTGAGATCCAGTCACGGGTCGCCGCGGTGAGGGCCGCGGGATACACGTTGTAGCCTGGCGTGTTGCTCAGCGGATGGAGCTGGCGCAGCTCGGAGATCACATTCGAATCGTTGTAGCGGATCACCACGCGCAGCTGCAACGACGCGTTCGGATCGTGGGCATTGCTGACGTACGGCGCGATGCTCTCGCCCGGCTTGAGGCCCAGCTCGCGAATGGCCGCCGCTGTCTGGTTCGAGATGACGTCGGCGGTCTGCCCCATGGGCTCGGCGACGTTGACCACCTTGCCGTCAGAGGTCATGACGAAGGTCTGCAGCAGTGCCGGGCGTCGCCGGAAGTAGGGGGCGAACGTCTCGATCATCTGCCGTCCGCTCGGGGTGTCGATCTGATTGAGCGAGGTGATGCGGTAGTTCAGCTCGACCACGAGGGGAACGAAGTAGTGGTTGAGCCTGTCGATGAGGTCTTTGTCACAGAGCGACACGGCTCTGATGCCCGCCGAGCCCATTCAACAGCGGCCGTCGAGCCTGCCGTTCAGCGCATACGCGAGAATGGGGCGCTTCAGCTCCTTCGAGAGCTGCAGCGCGCGATCGACATCGTAGACCCAGCCGACCCTCTCCCAGCGCCGCTCGCCCTCGGTGAGATCGAGTCGCTTCACCTGCTCATCGATGAGCGCGGGGGTCGAGGCGACCACGGTGCTGGCGCTGTGCGCGCGAGAGATGGCGAGCCCCCGCACCCCGGCGAGGATGGCAATGATCAGGTTGATTATCAGAAGAATCGAAGCGGCGCGTCGCACGGCGGCATTCCCCTTTCAGAGCACGAGAGCGATGGGGGCGACCGTAAAGGTATTCTCGCCGTGACAAGCGCCTCCTCTTGGAGACGCGACGCGGCGGAGCACGCCCGGCCCGTCGCCGCAGGCGTGCTCCGCCGCGCGTAGAGAAGAGACCGCAGCGCTTCTCAGGCCGCCTTGCCGCAGCACTTCTTGTACTTGGCGCCGCTTCCGCACGGGCACGGATCGTTGCGCCCCACCTTGGGATGCTCGCGGCGCACCGTCTGCGTCTTCACCAGGTCGCCGTCGACGTAGTACCACGTGTCGCCGTCCTTGCGGAAGCTGGATCGCTCGTGATGCACGGCCGGCTGGTTGTTGATGCGGTAGCGGGCCTTGAACTCGACCACACCCTCGGTGTCGGTGAGGCCGCCCTTCTCGGTGGACACGATCTCGAGGCCGTCCCAAGCCGCCTCCTTCGCCCACTTCTCGGCGTATGAGCGCTCCTGGGTGTGCACCGTCGTCGGATCGTGGGTGCCCATGATGTAGTCGATGTCGGCGTTCACGTACGCCGTGTAGCGCGAGCGCATGAGCGCCTCGGCGGTCTCCGGGCGGGCTTCGCCCTTCAGGAAGCGCCCGCAGCACTCCTCGGTGCTGGGCTTGAGTCCACAGATGCAGGCCATGTGAGTCCCCCTCAGGGATGGAGATGGAAGACGGTATGTTCCGCATTCCCGCGCGCCTCCCTGCGTGAGCGACGCACGACCCGGGGGAAGGAAGGGGGCGACCCGCGACAAAGCCATGCCCTCGCCCCGGGCGCTCGCGCGTCACCCCGCGGGGCGCCACCATCGACGCGGCGGGCGACCCGGTGCGCCCCGCAGAGGAGACGACATGAACGTGACACAGGCCAGGCGCATCGCCCGCGCGTGCGCGGCCAGCGAGACCGCACGCCTGCACGAACAGGGATATGTGTGGATTGCGGCACGCCTGCGGCCTGCCCTGGCCGTGCTCGAGACAAGTGAGCACCCACTGGCCGCCGAGGGGCTGCGCGCACTGGCCGCCCTCGACGAGATGAACGGGGCCTGGGGCGTGGCGGTGCGCAGGCTCGACGCGGTTCTGGCGCGCATGCCGGATGACACCGACGCGCAAGAGATGCGCGCCGCGGCCATCAACGCGGCCGCAGCCGTCGACCCGGTGAACGCGCCCTGGAGCGTGGCGGTGGCCGATGCCCTGGCCGACTTCGACCCGGAAATGGCGCTCACGCTCGTGGAGGGGCGCGCCGGCCTGCTGGCCTGTCAGTGGCGCGCGGCCGCCCACGGGGCCCGCGGAGACGCCGCGGCCGCGCTGCAGGCCTGGCGGATGGCGGCGGCCTGCGACGAACCGGTGTCGCTGCGCCCCACCGACTGGTACCACCTGGCCGACGATCTGTTCGACGAACCCGC
>RGZZ01000270.1 GCA_010028905.1 Pseudomonadota bacterium
CTGAGGAGGTCGTGAGCGGCGAAGACTACGTCCCCTACATCCACGCGAGCAACACCGACGTGCCCGAGTTCACGACCCAGGTGCTGGTGCTCGGGCTCATCCAGGCGGTGTTCTTCGGCCTCGCCGATGGCTACCTGGGGCTCAAGATCGGCCTCACCGTGAGCGCCTCGATCCCCGCGGCGGTGATCTCGATGGCCATCTTGCGCGGCATCTTGAAGCGCGGCAGCGTGCTCGAGAACAACCTGGTGCAGAACATGGCCTCGGTGGGCGAGTCGCTGGCCGCGGGCGCGGTGTTCACGCTCCCCGCCCTCTACCTGCTGCAAGACTGGCTCATCAAGAACAACCACGAGGTGCTCTTCACCCCGAGCTGGTTCAAGTCGTTCGCCATCGCCTGCCTTGGCGGCATGATGGGCATCTTGTTCATGATCCCGCTGCGCCGCTACCTCATCGTGAAAGAGCACGGCAAGCTGCGCTACCCCGAGGGCACCGCGTGCGCCGAGGTGCTCATGGCGGGCGACGAGGGGGGCGATCAGGCGCGCACGGTGTTCTCTGCGCTGGGCCTGGCGGGGCTCTACCGCGTCTTCATGAACGGCTTCAAGCTGTGGCCGGAGAACATCGAGTTCCCCCTCAAGGGCATCGGCTTCCCCACCATCGTGAGCTTCGACATGCTGCCGTCGCTGCTCGCGGTGGGCTTCATCATCGGCCTGCGCACCTGCGGCGTGATGCTGGCCGGGGCGGCCCTCGGATGGTTCGTCATCATTCCGCTCATCTCATACATCGGCGCAACCTCGAGCGCCCCCATCGCCCCCGCGACGAAGCTCATCGCCGAGATGGCGCCTGGCGAGATCCGTCTCGCCTACCTGCGATACATCGGCGCGGGCGCGGTGGCCATGGGCGGCATGGTCAGTCTGGTGAAGGCGCTGCCCACCATCGTCGACTCGTTCGGCACCGCCATCCGAGGCGTGCTCAAGCCCGACAGCGCCGCCAACGACCAGCACATCAGAACGGCCCGCGACATGCCGCTCACCCTCGTGATGGGCGGACTGGTGGCCATCTTCCTGCTGCTCGCCCTGGCCACGCCCATCAACCCGAGCGGATTCATCGGCGCCTTCCTCGCGGTGGTGTTCGCCTTCTTCTTCGTGACGGTATCGTCGCGCATCGTGGGCATCGTGGGCTCGACCTCGATGCCCCTGAGCGGCATGACCATCGGCGCCCTTCTCGCCACCTGCGGCATCTTGAAGATGGCCGGCTGGGGCGGTACCGCGGGCATTGCGGCGGCCCTGGTCATCGCGTGCCTCGTGTGCATCGCCATCTCGATGGGCGGCGACATCTCGCAAGACCTCAAGATCGGCTTTCTGGTCGGAGCCACGCCGCGCTGGGTGCAGATCACCCAGATCATCGCCGTCACCGTGTCGGCGCTGAGCGTGGCCATGATCGTGCACGGCTTCGCCGGGGGCGTCATCGCCCACAAGTTCGAAGCCCCCCAGGCCAACCTGATGTTCGTGCTCACCCAGGGAATCATGGAAGGGCGGCTGCCGTGGATGCTCGTCATCGTCGGCGCCGGCATCGCCCTCGTGGTAGAGATGATGGACATCGGCTCGCTGCCCTTCGCCATCGGCCTCTACCTGCCGCTCGATCTCTCGACCACCATCGTGTTCGGGGGGCTCATCCACGAGGCGGCCATGCGGCTGCTGCCCGAGAAGGCCCACAAGGCGGCCAACGACAAGGGCCTGCTGGCCGCGTCCGGAATGGTGGCGGGCGACGCCCTGGTGGGCGTGGGTCTTGGCCTCGCCACACTTGCGGCGGGCCTGTGGTTCAACGTATCCGAGAAGTGGGATGTGCCCTGGCTGGTGTGGCCAGAAGGCAAGTCGTGGTTCGAGGGCGGGTTCGCCGAGCGAATCGCCGCCAGCTACGGCTGGCCGCCCGAGATGGTGGGGAACCTCGTGACCTGCGGGTTCTTCGCCCTGCTGTGCGTGTATCTGTGGCGGGTGGTGATGTCGCACGGGCGACGCGTGGCCGCCGAGAAGACCGAGGAGTGACCGATCATGACCGTAGACGTGCGTGAAGCTGCTGAAGGTCAGTGGGACCTCACCGAGCTGTTCGCCTCGCCCAGCGACGCGAAGCTCGACGCCGACATCGCGAAGGTGCTCGAGATGGCGGTGGCCTTCGAGACGAGGTTCCGCGGCACCATCGACGTGCCGGGCGGTCCCACCGCCGAGCACATGCGCGACGGTCTGCAGGCCATCGAGGACATCGATCGCGCGGCCAGCCGCGTGAGCACCTACGCTCACCTGCGGTTCGCGCAAGACACCGCGAGCGAGGCCAACCAAGAGCTGGTGAACCGGGTCGAGAAGGCCTTCACCGATCTCTCGAGCCATCTCATCTTCTTCGACCTCGAGTGGCTCGAGCTCGACGACGCCCGCGCCGAGCCGCTGCTCGCCCACCAGGCGCTGGCCACCTACCGTCACTACCTCACCCACGAGCGCGCCGGCCGGCCCTATCGCCGCAGCGAAGCCGAAGAGAAGGTGATGATGCAGCTGCGCCGCACCGGCCAGGGAGCGTGGCAGAAGTACTTCACCGAGCTCGACAGCAGCCTGCGCTTCACCGTGAGCAGCACCGTCGATGGCAAGAAGCGCAAGGTCGAGGTCACCAAGGCCGAGGTGCTGCATCGGCTGCACGACGGCGATCGCAAGGTGCGCAAAGAGGCCTTCGAGTCGCTCTACGCAACCCTGGGCACCGAGCGCGTGAAGCACGCCACGCGCTTCCTCTACAACACCATCATCGAAGACCACCTCATCCGCGACGAGATGCGCGGCTACCCATCGTTCATGACGGCTCGCCACCTCAGCAACGAGACCACCGACGAGATGGTCGAGGCCATGCTGGGCACGGTCGAGCGCCATGCGGGGCTGGCGCAGCGATACTTCCGCCTGAAGGCGCGCATGCTCGGCCTGCGCAGCCTCGAGCTGTACGATCAGTACGCCCCCATCGGTGGCGAGCCCCCGTCGTACGACTTCGCCCAGGCGCGCCGCACCGTGCTCGACGCCTACGGCGCCTTCGATCCCCACTTCGGTACCATGGCGGGCGAGTTCTTCGACCGGGGGTGGATCGATGTGTATCCGCGCCCCGGCAAGCGCGGAGGGGCCTTCTGCTCATCGCCCTCGCCGGACATGCACCCCTACGTGCTCACCAACTTCGTGGGCACCGCCCGCGACGTCATGACCCTGGCCCACGAACTGGGGCACGCGCTGCACGGCCAGCTGAGCCGCAAGCAGACGCCGCTCAACTACAACCCCCCCCTCACCACCTGCGAGACCGCCAGCGTCTTCGGCGAGTCGCTCACCTTCGACCACATGCTCAAGGGGCTCGACGACGAAGCCGAGCTGGCGCTCGTGTGCAGCAAGATCGAGGACATCTTCGCCACGGTCTTTCGCCAGACGGTGCTCACGCGGTTCGAGCAGAAGGTGTACGAGAAGCGCAAGGGCGGCCTGCTCACCCAAGAAGACTTCGATGGGGCCTGGCTCGAGGCCAACCGCGCCTACTACGGCGACGCGGTGAACCTCACCGAGGGGTATGGGCTCGGCTGGTCGTACATCCCGCACTTCATCGGGTCGCGCTTCTACTGCTACGCGTACGTGTTCGGCCAGCTGCTCACCATGGCGCTCTACCGCACCTACAAGGACGAGGGGAAGCCGTTCGTGGGCAGGTACGTCGATCTGCTCGCTGCGGGAAGCGCGCGGTCGCCCCAGGAGCTGTTCGCCCCGTTCGGCATCAACCTGGAGGACGAAGCCTTCTGGAGCCGCGGCTTCGCCGAGATCGAGGTGCTCGTCGAGCGCGCTGAGGCGCTGCACAACGCGGTGCGAAGCACAGGGCGCAAGCGCGCCTAGGTCGTTCGATCACGCCAGGTTCAGCCCTGCGCTCGAAACAGAATACGCCGTTCGCCCCGCTTGTGTCTGAAGGAGAGGTTTCTGGTTGAACGAAACCTCAACCGTGATGATTGAAGAATGCTCGCAATCTACGTTGTGCGGGGTGCGTCGACGACGCTCCAACGGGTTCACACTGGTCGAGCTGCTCACGGTTCTCGTGGTGATCGCGCTGCTGGCTGCCATCGTCACGCCGCGCTACCTTGCGGCCCGTGACAACGGCACCCTCACGGCCTGCTCGGAGAACCTCAAGAACATTGCCATAGCGCTGCAGACCTACGCCAACGACAACAGCCAGACCTACCCGTCGTCGCTGAGCAATCTCGTGCCCAACTATCTGGCGACCCTCCCCTCGTGCCCCACGGCGGCGGGGCCAAATACCTACAGCCCAAGCTATGCACGAGCCTCCCTGCCCCCGAACTTCACGGTGTTCTGCCAGGGCTCGTACCACATCGCGGTCAGCGGCATCACGAGCAATCAGCCGTACTATCGCCTGTCAGAAGGGCTAGGGCCAAAGCGATGAGCACGAAAGAAAGCAGCACCAGCCAGGTCATCGTCTTCAAGAGCAACCTCACGCAAGAGGTTCTTGCACTCACCGCGTTCAACGCTGCCATCAGTCTGGTGGTGGGGGCCTACGGCTGGAGCATGAACCAGACGTGGCCCACGCTGCATCGCGGAGACCCGTTCGAGTACATCGGTGTGGCCCTGTTGACCTTCAGCATCGTGGCCCCGCTGCGGCGCCTGAAGCAGACGGTTCGGCTGAGCGAGAACTCGTTCAGCTACCAGCAGGGGGGCACCACCATACGCATTCCCTGGGCCTCCTTGTCGGTGTTCCAGGTCTCCCCCCCGGACAAGAAGTGGTTCTGCAGAGCCCTCATCGGTGATGACAACAACCAGGTCACCATCGACAGCCAGTCGTTCGGTGACTACGCCAAGGTCGTGAAGTTGGTGGGCGAAGCCCGCAAGCGCTACCGTCCCGCCGATTGACGCGAAAGCCCCGATTCGCGCTACACCTTCAGCGAGAAGGGCGTGAAGTGGGTTGTGCGGTCGTAGTAGTCTTCGTTCTCGGCTTTCTTGAAGAAGGCCACCATCTTGTAGGTGAGGGGCGTCGACACGACCTCCCACCCCGTCTTGATGCAGTAGTTGGCGATCATCACATGCACCAGCATGTCGTTCGACATCCACGACTCACCATAGAACGCAAGCGGATAGAAGATGAGCGTGTCGACCATCTCGCCGCACGCCGTCGAGCCGATGGTGCGCATCCAGAGGTGCCTGCCCTCGGTGAGCACCTTGAGCCGGGCCAGCACGAACGAGTTCACGAACTCACCGCAGAAGTAGGCGATGAGCGAGGCCCCCGTGATGCGCCAGGTGCTGCCAAAGGCCCACACCAGCATGTCTTGTGCGGTGAAACCGGGGGCGGGCGGGGTGTTCACCACAACGAAGCTCTGCAGCGAGGCAAACGCCAGTGCGGCGAACCCCGCCCAGACCACGCGGCGCGAACGCGCGTAGCCGTACACCTCGGTGAGAATGTCACCGAAGAAGTAGCTGATGGGAAAGAACAAATTGCCCGCGCTGAACACGAACACACCCACAACAGGCAGGGTGATGAACGTGACCTTCTTCACGCCGATGAGGTTCGAGCACAGCAGCACGCACACGAAGGCGGCCATCACCAGATCGTAGTAGCGATAGACGCGGGGGGCGGCGTCTTCGGCCGCGGAAGGGGTCAGGGCGGCGTCAGGCGCCGTGGTGGAGGTCATCGATGACAGGTCACTCTCTGCTCAGTCGAGCCATGAAAGGGGTTCACCCCTTCGCCTCGAGGGCCTTGTCAATGGCTTTGCGCAGCGAAGACGCGTCCGGCCCGGTCATGCTCGAGTAGTACTCGATGATCTGCCCGTCGCGCCCGATGAGGTACTTGCAGAAGTTCCACGATGGGCTCTTGCCGCAGCTCGTGAGCCACGTGTAGAGCGGCGCCTGGTCGGGTCCTTTCGTGACCTTCACCTTGGCGAACATCGGAAAGGTGACGCTGTACTTCGAGCTGCAGAACGCCTTGATCTGGGCGCTGCTGCCCGGCTCCTGACCGCCGAAGTCGTTGCAGGGGAACCCGAGAATGACGAACCCCTTCGATTCGAGCGCCGTGTAGAGCTTCTCGAGGCCCTTGTACTGGGGGGTGAAGCCACACTCGCTCGCGGTGTTGACCACGAGCACGACCTTGCCCTTGTAGGTCGAGAGCGGCACCTTGGCGCCATCGATGTCGGTGACGGTGAAATCGTAGAGCGACCCGGGTGCGGCCGCGTGAATGGAAGAAGGCCACAGCGCGAAGCCAGCGGCGGCAGCCAGGACGACCGCGGCGGCGATGATCGAGCGACGCATGTTCAGTTCTCCTGCGCCTGGGTTTTCGTCGGGCCGCCCTGGCACGAGGCCCACCCGTCAGAGCGACGGGTGCGGGGGGGAGGCGGGGTCCGATGAGCGGCGCGTGTTCGAAGTCATTCTGCCCAGAGTGAAGAGTTCTCCTTCAGGGCCGTGCCCTGTGACGGGCGAGGGTCCTTGCGCGAGACACCTGCCACAGGGGCGCGCGTGAGATGCGAGACGAGAGGCGGCAACCGTCGCAGCGATTCGAGGGCACGCAGACCCCACGCGCATCTACTGCGGGATCTCTGAAAGCTCGGCCCACCGCTCCATGGCCACGTCGAGGCGCGCCCGCAGCGTCTCGAGCTCGGTGAAGCGAGACTGGGTGAGCGCGTAGTCGGTCGAATCAGCCGCGAGCAGGTTTTCGAGGGCTTTACATCGCGTCTCGGCGGTCTCGATCTCGGTCTCGAGAGAGGCAAGCTCGCGCTTCTCGCGCATGCTCAGCTTGCGTGCCCGAGGGCGCTCGCCCTCGGCTGCGGGGGTGTCGACGCCAGGCGCTTGTCGCGAGGGGCGTTGCACTGCCGCGGCCGATGCCGCCTCGAGCGCGGCCGTGCGCGCCTCGAGGGTATCGCTGAAGTTGCCCGCGTACTCACCCACCCGCCCTTCACGATTAGGGTGGTTTAGGGCTGCGGGTCCCTTCATGGACCTACATATTC
>RGZZ01000271.1 GCA_010028905.1 Pseudomonadota bacterium
CATGCGCGCCGCGTCCCCCCGCCGAGGTGACCCTCGGTCTTCACGAGAACGGCGTCGAGATCTCGTGGAGCGAGAGTGTCTCTGCGGGCGAGATCAGCTATGTGCTGGTGCGAAAGACCGGGGGGGCGCCGAGCAGCGTCGACGATGGCGAGGTGCTCGCACGCACGCGCCTCTGCAGCTGGCTCGATACGGGCACGGTTCCCGGAGGCACCTACGGCTATGCGGTCATGGCCGTGCGAAGCGAGGCCACGTCTCCCCTCGTCACGCCCTTGGCGCCCATCTTCGTGGCGCGCGAGGTGTCGGCGTGCGAGGTGGTGGCGGGCGACCGGGAGGTGCGGGTGACGTGGCAGGTGCCGCCGGGGGCGCAGCGCGTCGTGGTGCACCGCGAGATCTTCGCGCTTGAAGCGGGTGGCCAGCCCTGCGAGATCGCCGTTCGCGAGCGCGACGGGTTCGTCGATCTGGGGGTGGTGAACGGCACGTCGTATCGATACCGCATACAGGTCGAGTACCGCGACCTGGTGGGGCTGCGGCGCACGACCGGGCGGGTGGTGGTCGCGCGTCCCGAAGATCCGCCCTGTCCGGTGCGCACCGTGGGCGAGCCGACGTGGAGCGCCGGCACGTACGTCTCGCCCCGCGAGCTCTCGATCTTGTCGCATCGGCTGCCCCTCGATGGCGTGCACGCGGCGGTCGACCGTGAACCGGTGAGCGGACTCGTCTTCTACGTTCCCATCACGGTGCTGGGGCAGTGCGCGGTCGTGGGGCGGGCCCTGCGCTTCGCAAACCTCGAAGACGTGCGTGATGTCGAGGTCGAAGACTTCGGCGGTTACCTGCAGCTGCGATGGTGCTGGCCGCGGGGGTGCTCGACTGTGCGTGTTGCCTGGCGCAGCGACGCACACCCCGCCAGTGGTGAAGATGCCCAGGCCTCGACGGTCGATCTCTCGCGGGGAGAGTACGAGAATCGCGGCGGATTCAGGATTCAGCAGCCGGCCGATCGCCCCTACTGGTTCACCGTGTTTGCGGCGGCCATCGCCGGGCCGGACCTGGTCTTCAGTCCCGGTGCTAGCGCGAGCTGTCGCGCCGCGTGTCGCCATCAGACGCCGGCGCGGGTGCGGTACCACTTTCGCCGTCGCCCCATGAGCCGCGAGGTGTTGCTGGTGCTCGAGGCAGACGCGAACGTGCGGTGCCCCGAACTTGTTGTGGTGGCGCGTCCCGGTGCGATGCAACCCATCAATCGCAGCGATGGTCGTGTCGTGGCGCGTCTCGCCGACCTCGATCTGGGAAGTGGCGCGCGCGAGGTGCGTATCGACATGGGCGATCTCCCCCAGCCCACCTATCTGAGAGCGTTCTTCGGCAGCGACAGCGACTACCGCGCCTTCACGCTCATCGATCCGCCCGTGAAGGAGCTGCGCTACGCGTGAGCCGGTCGTCGATGCTGGTGTGTCCGTACTGCTTCGACTCGTTCTCGTCGAAGGAGATGGCGTTTCGCTGCACGGGGCTCGATCCGGGGAAGTGTCCGCCGGAGCCGGACGAGCCGCTGCGCGCCTATCAGCGCCAGATGGGGCCGCTCATTCTGCCGCGCATCTTCACGCCGTTGAACCGCTCGGGCGACGCCACCCACGCGGTCTGCCAGTGCGGCCACGTGAGCATCAAGACGGTGTGCCCGCTCTGTCACAACGAGCTGTCGCGCGAGTACGCCTCGAGCGACAACATGGTGGTGGCCATGATCGGCGCCAAGGAGACGGGCAAGAGCCACTACATGGCGGTGCTCATTCACGAGCTGCAGCATCGCGTGGGGTCGGCGCTCAAGTCGTCGCTCACCTCGCTCGATGATCGCACCCTTCGTCGGTACGACCGGGATTTCGCCCGCCATCTCTACGGCCGCTCCGAGACCATCGAGGTGACGCAGAGCTCGTCGCACAACGAGGCGCTGCGCTACCCCATGCTCTTCAAGATGAGCCTGCCGGGCAAGCGCAAGTGGTTCTGGTCGCCGCCCACGCCCCGAACCATGTCGCTGGCCTTCTTCGACACGGCCGGCGAAGACCTCGAGAACCTCGACGCGGCGAGCCTCTCGGTCGATGCGCGTTACGTGGCGCGGTCGGCGGCGCTCATCGTGCTCATCGATCCGCTGCAGTTCCTGCCGGTGCGCGAGGCCCTCGGCGATTCACGTCCGCTGCCCGCCATCAACGGCGACCCCGTCGATGTGCTGGTCAAGGTCGATCGCCTCATTCGCGAAACCCACGGCATCGGTGCGGCCGAGCGCATCAACACGCCCGTGGCGGTGGCCCTCTCGAAGATCGATGCGGTGCGCGATCTCTTTGACATGAGCTCACCCGTGCGCCAGTCGTCTCGTCACGATCAGGGGCTGCACCTCGACGACTGCGAGCAGATGCACGACAACATCTCGGCCCACCTTATGCGCTGGTGCCCGGGCATCGTGCGCTTCATGCAGGACAACTTCAACCGATACTGCTTCTTCGGTCTCTCTGCCCTGGGGGGGTCGCCGGACGAGTCCGGACGCATCACGCGCGGCGTGCTCCCGTTCCGGGTCGAAGACCCGTTTCTCTGGATCTTGTATCAGTTCCGGTTGATCTCGGCCAATGGAGGGCAGGCGTGACGGCTTTTCAGCAGGTCTACTACACATCGTGCGAGTCGGGCACGCGTGGGGGCAAAGGGTTTCAGATACAGGCCCACAGCGAGAACATGTCGGCGCCGCTGCTGCGGTCTGTCGAGCAGCTCGCATCGTACTCGGCTCCACGGTCTTCGCCCACGCGACCGAGCCCGGAGGAGATCGAGCGGTTCCCTGTTTCGCTCACCTATCAGCGCTTGAGCGATGGCACGCCGGTCATTGCGCGCAATCGATACGTGGGCCGCGACTACTCGGGTCGCTTCGGCAACTTCTTCATGCACGCCCTGGTGGCCGCCGGCGCGGAGAACGCTCAGCTGCCCGTGATGCCCGTGGCGCTCTGGGATGCGTCGTTCTGGCGCCACGAGAGCGATGTCGGCACGAGCAAGACGCTGGCCCTGCAGACCATCGAGCCGCGTGGGTTCTCCATCGATCTCGACGCGATCGCCGCGTTCGCCCGGGAAGGGGGGCGACAGGCCTGGATATCGCGTTTCGTGGGGGCGGTCGAGACGGCGCTCACCACCGGGCGGCGCATCATCGTGGTCGATACCGATGCCAACGTGGCCGCCTGGGTGAGGCTGGCGTGCAGCGTTCTGCCCGATGCCCTCAGCCATGCGCTCACCTTCGACACCTACGCGCGAAGCCCGTATGAGCGCGACGTGCTGCTCGTGGGCACTCGCTCTGACTCTGATTTTCGCTTCTCGCCCCACGAGCTCGAGTATCAGTTCTTCGTGTTCGATCTCGAAGGAACGCGATCGACCCGGGAGCTGCCCGAGACCCCCTTCTCGCGCCTGGTGGCGTCTGCCCTGGCCGAGCGCCGCTTCGAGGTGATGGCCGGATTTCCGGCGTTTGTGCGCGAGAACGGTTTCACCATCGAGCCCTCGACCTTGAGCAGCGCGGCCACCTATTTCGCCGTGAAGTCGGGGCTGCGGGTCGAGAGCCCCGAGTCGGCAAAGGTTCTCACATGGTGTGCGTCGCATCTGGCGGTGATCGACGGCGACACGCTGCGCGACGCCTGTCGCATGCTGCTCGCGCGCTGCAGCGATCCGGACGAGACGGCCCAGGCCGCGTGCACCCTCATGCGGGCGTGTGAGGCGTCGGGCGGCGAGGCTGTGCTACGCGCCATCCGCGAAGCGTTCGTACCGTGGATGTTCGAAGTGGTGAACAGCGGACGCGATGTGGCCTGGGTGCCATCGCTGCTTGCCGGCGCGCCGCCGCTGGTGCACGACTACTCGGCCTCGGTGCTCTTCGAGATGCGCGGTATACTCGAGGCCTGCAGAGATGTGCAGCGCTGCTGCCTGCTGTTCGAGGTGCTCGAGCGCATCGGGGCGCTGCAGGCGCCGTCGATGAAGAGCCGGGATCTGGGCGCGCAGAAGATCGGGTTGCTCTTGTCTGATGCCGACGGTCGCGCATTTGTGGGGGCGCGGGCCGGGCTCGGCAAGTGGAGCGAGTTCTTCGGGGGGGCCGTGGCCGCGTGCGAGCAGAGCCTGGCGAAGACGCCCACGCTGTCGGCCGACTGGAAGGGGCTCCTGAGTGATGCGAAGGTGCGGGCCCAGATACAGCAGGTTGCAGTCGACGTGCGCGCGTCGACCCTGCTCACCGAGATGGGGCGGCTGGGCGTGGCCGACGGGTCAGCTGATCCCGCCCGGGAGCTCGAGGTCGTTGTGCGCGCGCAGCAGCCGCGCGAGGCGCGAGAGATCGCGGCGCTGTACGATCGCTTCTTCGGCGAGAAGGCGCCGACCCTGCATCAGGCCCAGCAGGTTGCGCGTCTGTTCGAAGGGCGCACGGTCGAACCCCAGACCTACAAGAGCCTGGGCCAGCCCCTCGTCGAGGTGGCCGACCTGCGCTCTGATCTCGAGCGCGCCAGCAACCTCGGGTCGGTCTTGTTGGCGCTGTCGGCTGAACCCGACGTGCCGCAGGTCACGTCTGCGGCTGCAGCGGCGTGTCTGCTGAGCTACATGAAGAATCACCCGCATCTCTTGCGGCCGGCGCAGATCTTCGAGCTCGAGCGGCATCTTCGATGGCTGCCGGATGCGTTCGTGAAGGCCGCCGCCTTCGCGGTGGCCGAGGCGCTGCTCTCGGCGTGCACCAGCGCTCGCCAAGACTGGGAGACGGTGCGATGCGCGTTCGATGCGTGCGTCTCGGCGTTCGGGCGTGACGCGTTCTGCCCGCTCTTTGCCTATGTCTTTCGCAGGGCCACGGGCACCGACGAGAAGCGAACGATTCGCTTCGTGGCGTGCGTCTTTGCGATCTGGGCCACGGCGAGGGGAGACGAGCACCACGACGTGTTCACCTACATCAAGAATGAGCTGCTGGTTGGCGTGTGCCGCCAGCAGCGCGGTGGGTTCTTCGAGGCGGTGGTGCACGAGATCGGTCGGGTTGCAGGGTCGCAAGGCGGCAATGATGCTCCGCATCGGTTCGATAGGTGGGCGCAGCCGTATCGCCCCAGCTTCGTGCATCGCATGTTCGGTCGCGGATGAGCGACGGGTCACGGTTCGGTTTCGATGGGCGCTATCGCGACGCGCTGAGCGCGCGCGACCAGCGGTATCGCGACGCGCTGAGCGCGCGCGACCAGCGGGTTTCAATGGGGAGGAACGGGAGTTGAGCGGCGTGAGTGCATGGCAGCTGGTACTGGTGGTGGTAGGGGTCGCCTACCTCGGATTTCTGTGGTGGTTCCTGCCCACCGCGAAGCAGTGGCAAGACCCTGTCGTGAGCGACGAGCCGTCTCCGCTGCACTATCTCTCCGGGGCCTGGCGGCGGCATTACCTGTCGCTCTTCGACGCCCCCACGCCGTGGTCGGCGGTGCACTTTCTGTGCGGCCTGGTGCACTACATGGTCATGGTTCCGCTGACGTGCATCTTCTGGCTCTCGGCGCCGGTGCTGAACGGCATCGATCGTCTGGCCATGAGATTTCGGCGGGCCAGCATCAAGTGCGGAAACGCCGGCTGCTACGCGCGCATCGAGCTGCCCGTGCACGTCTGCCCGAAGTGCGACGCGCGACACAAGGCGCTGCGCCCGGGGCGGCACGGCCTCTTTCAGCGCACCTGCTCGTGCGGCAGCCCGCTGCCCTCGATGCTGGTGTGCGGTCGCTACACGCTCAAGAGCCTCTGCCCGCACTGCCAGCAGCCCCTGGGGTGGACCTTCAACCAGGATCTGCACATCGTGCTTGTGGCGGGTCCGGCGGCAGGCAAGACAAGCCTGCTCACCGGCATGTTCCACGCCCTGCGTCAGTACCAGCGCGACGGCATGATCCGGTTGCAGTTCGCGTCGATCGATCACGAGCGCGCGTTCGACAACAGCCTTCACGCCTACCAGCAAGGCTACGTCCCGGACAAGACGAAGGCGACGCTGCCGTCGTCGTTCGTCATGCAGCTGCTCAACCGCAAGCGAGAGCCCCTCAACGTGCACGTGTACGACGTGGCCGGTGAGGTGTATCAAGATCGCGAGAGCCTGCACGGGCACAAGTACTTCCAGAATGCCGACGCGGTGTTGTTCCTGGTCGATCCGTTCTCGCTGCGCGAGGTGCAGATGCAGGCGGGCGAGCGTCTCGACCCGTACCGCGACCAGGTCACGGCGTGTGATGAGCTGCCCCAGCACGTCTACGATCGTCTGCTCTCGGTGCTGCGCAGCTTCCGGCAGTCGTCGAGCACCGTCGACATGCCCATTGCCGTGGTGCTCACGAAGTGTGATGCCTTTGCGCTGAACCTGGGGCTTCCGGCGCCGCGGCTGAGCGGTGACGAGGGGGGCGACCCACAAGAGGTGCGTCGCTGGCTCGATGAGCGCGGAGAGGGAAACCTCGTGCGCAGCGTCGAGCACGATTTCTCGCGCTCGTCGTTCTTTGCGTGCAGCGCGCTCGGTCATCTTCCAGAAGAGGAGCAGAAGACCCCGTTCTCTCCGGTGGGGGTCGTGGCTCCGTTCGAATGGCTTCTGCAGCAGAGCGGGTATGCGCTGCGCACCGAAGAGCGAAAGGCCGAGGCGGCGCGGCCAACGTCGACCCAGGCGGGCGCCTCTGGCCAGAGAGTGGCGTCGGTAGGCGGAGCGAACCTCGTGGCGTGGCTCGCGCTGGGGGCGTCGCTGGGGTTCTACCTTCTCCCTGGGCTTGCCTGCAAGCTGAGCGGCGCCGCCATTGCGGCCCTCATCTCGATGTGGGGGTTTGTGCGCTCCACCCGGGTGCTGGGCCAGGGGGCCTGGGTTGCAGGACTTGCCTTTGTGTTCGCGCTCGTCGGCGTGGGGGTGGCCTGCGGTGATGAGGCGGTGGTGCGTCACAAGGAGCGCATGGTGGCCGAGACGCACGCCGCGGCGTTGCAGAAGGCGCAGGAAGGGGACGTGTTCACCGCGCGCGCCATGCTTGCGGGTCTGTTGGCCGAC
>RGZZ01000272.1 GCA_010028905.1 Pseudomonadota bacterium
ACAGAGGGATCGAGGCGCCCGATGCGAAACCGCTTCTGCCCATGCCCAGGCCGATCTACGTTTGCGCGGCGCACATCGCTTCGCTTCTCACCGCCCTCACACGCACCCCCGCCGTCGCACAGGCCCCTGCGACGCCCGCGCCCCTCCGCGCCGCTGCCCAGGCAGTGCCTTCGCCCACGCCCCAGACGGTCGCGCCCAAGACCGCGCCAGCCCCTGTGCGCGCACGCCTCACCGTGAGCCAGGCCGTGGCCAACGCCCAGGCCCAGAGCCCCATCATCGCGGCCGCCCGCAAGAACGTCGAGGTGTCGGTAGCCCAGCTCAATCAGGCCTATTCCACCTACTACCCCAACCTCTCGCTGAGCAGCAGCTACCAGCACGCCTACTCCGAGAGCACGGTCACCGTGAACGGCAACAGCGTCGATCCCTCGACCGGATCGCTGGTCTTCAGCAAGAGCAACAAGACCCAGGCGAGCTCTCGCGACACCATCACCGGATCGACGAGCCTGACCCAGACCCTGTACGACTTCGGACAGCGCACCTTGCAGGTGCGCGCTGCCGAGCAGAACGTGGCCGCGCTGAAGAACCAGCTGGCCGGCAAACGGAATGACGTGACCTTGAACGTGCGCCAGCAGTTCTTCTCCGCATTCGTGAACCAGGTTCTGGTGAAGATCAACGAGCAGGCGGTGGCCAGCAACACCGAGCATGTGCGGCAGGCCGAAGAGCTGTATCGCGCAGGCACGAAGGCACGGGTCGACATCACCATGGCCCAGGCCAACCTCGCTACCGCTCGCTTCAACCTGGTGAAAGCGCAGGGCGCGCTTCGCACCGCCTGGGTGAATCTCAACGTGGCCATGGGAGCGCCCCGAGACACCCCGTACGACCTCGACCTCGAGCAGACCGATGACGTGCCGGTCTCCCTTGACACCCCACGCCTGCTGCAGATCGCGCTCGCCCGGCGCCCCGACCTGCTGGCCCTGCTGGCCCAGATGCGCGCCACCCTGTGCACCCTCGAACTGCAGTACCGCCTGAACCTGCCGGTGTTCAGCGCCTCGGTGTCGTACGGCTACACCGGCGTGCCCTCGCCCCTCGACGTGTTCTGGAACGGGGGCGTGAGCCTTCGGTGGAGCGTGTTCAACGGCTTCCTCACGCACTACCAGGCCAGCCAGTACCGCGCCCAGGCCGAGTCGCAGGCGTTGCAGCTCGAGAACCTGCGCCTCACCGTGTTCGGTCAGGTCGAGAATGACTGCATCGCGTTCGAGCAGGCGCGCATCGCGGTCGACACGGCCCAGGTGGGCGTCACCAACGCCCAGGAGAACTACCGCCTCGCGCGCGAGCGATACGCCGTGGGGCTGGGCAGCAGCGTCGACTTCATCGACGCCCAGACCACCCTCACCCAGGCACAGTCGAACCTTGCCACAGCCCAGAGCGACCTGCGCACGGCCCGAGCCCAGCTCGAGCGCGACACCGCCGTCGAGAGCATCAAGGACCTGCCCCCGCCGGCATCTCCCATCGTGCCGGAACGCATCCCCGGGAGCACGTTGAAGCTCCCCGACGTCCCCACCCCGCGCCCGGATTCCGCGACGAACCTCCAAGAGAGACGGCCATGAAGATCACCTTGCACCCCAACCTCCACCGCACCGATCCCTGCGAGCACGCGCGACGCTCCGCTCGCCACGGCCGCGCGACCCGTGCCGTCATCATTGTGATGACGGTCATCGTGGCCCTGGGCGCAGCCTGGATGTGGATGCGCCCCACGAGCACGAAGGCCGCCGTGGAGTACGAGACGGGTCTCGTAACGCGAGGCGAGGTGAGCTCGCACGTCACGGCCACCGGCACCCTGAACGCGGTCACCGCCCTCGAGGTGGGCAGCCAGGTCTCCGGAATCATACGCCACCTCTACGTCGACTACAACTCCCCGGTCAAGAAGGGGCAGGCCCTGGCCCAGATCGATCAAGCCACCTTCCAGGCCCAGGTCGACCAGGCCGAAGCCGCCGTGAGCAACGCCGAAGCCGCCTTCCAGAACGCGCGCGCGGCCGAGAAGGACACCTCTGCCGGCATCACCTCGGCCGGGGCCTCGGTCTTGAGCTTCCAGGCAAAGGCCGCGTCGGCGCGCGCCGCGGTGGCGAACGCGAACGCCGGGCTGCGGGCCGCCCAGGCGAATCTCCAGAAGGCACAGTCCGACCTTCACCAGGCCGAGATCAACCATTCGCGCAACAAGACGCTGCTGGCCAAGGACCTCATTCCTCGCAGCGACTACGACACCACCAGCACCCAGCTCACAAACGCCCGTGCCGCCGTCGGCGCCGCTCGTGGTCAGGTTGACGCCGCCCAGGCCACCGCCCGGGCAGCCGAGTTCACGGCCCGATCGGCCGAGATGGAGATCGAGACCGCCCGGATGCGCCAGCAATCGGCGATGGCCCAGCATGAGCAGTCGCTGGCCTCGATGCGCGCCGCCGAAGCGCAGACGCGGGCCCAGAAGGCTTTGCTGACACAGCATCGCACCACCCTGTCGTACACCACCATCCGATCGCCCATCGACGGCGTGGTGGTCGACCGCAAGGTGCAGATCGGGCAGACCGTAGCCGCCAACTTCCAGGCCCCCGATCTCTTCTCGCTGGCCGAAGACCTCACCACCATGGAGGTGGCGTCTAACATCGACGAGGCCGACATCGGACGCGTGCGCACCGGCGCGCACGCCACGTTCACCGTCGACTCGTTCCCCGGACGCAAGTTCGCCGGTGAGGTGCGCCTGATCCGCCAGGCCCCCGTGACCGTGAACAACGTCGTCACCTACGTGGTGATGGTGCGAACGAAGAACCCGGACCTGCTGCTCAAGCCCGGGATGACGGCTACCGTGAGCATCGACGTGGAGACCCGCAAGGACGTGCTGCTGGTGCCCAACGCCGCGATCCGTTTCAAGCCTGGCGGAAGAGGGGACGAAGAGAAGCGCGACAAGGCCAGCGCAGCCCCCAGCGACGCACCGGGTGGCGCACCCACCGACGGAAAGAAGAACGGCGGACATTCCCGCAAGCAGGAAGACAGCCCGACGCTCCCCCCGGGCCGGATCGACACAAACATCTCGACGCGGCCGCAGAAGGTGTGGGTGCAAGACCCCGGCGATTCGACCCGCCTCGAGCCGCGCAAGGTGTTTCTCGGCATCACCGATGGTCAGAGCACCGAGGTGATGCGCGGCGACCTGAAGGAGGGCGACAAGGTGATCACCGGGTCGAACGAGCAGGGCGGCGACAGCAGCAAGGGCAAGAGCTCGAGCCGAATGCGGTTCTTCTGATGCCGGGCGAGACGGTCATCGAGGCTCGCGGGCTGACGCGGGTGTACCACACCGGCGAGGTGGAGGTGCGCGCCCTGCGCGGCGTCGACATCGTGGTCGAACGAGGTGACTTCGTGGCCATCATGGGGCCGTCGGGGTCTGGCAAGTCGACCACCATGAACATCCTGGGGTGCCTCGACCGCCCGACGGGGGGCAGCTACGTGCTCGATGGCGTCGAGGTCTCATCGCTGTCGCGCGACGACCTGGCCGGCATCCGCAACCGCAAGATCGGATTCGTGTTTCAAGGGTTCAACCTGCTGGCGCGCACCTCGGCCCTCGAGAACGTGGAGCTGCCCATGCTCTATGCCGGTGAGGCCTCCGCACGCGAGCGGGTGGAACGTGCCACCGCCGCGCTCACGGCCGTGGGGCTGGGAAAGCGCACCCACCACGTGCCCACCCAGATGTCCGGCGGCGAGCAGCAGCGCGTGGCCATCGCGCGCGCGCTGGTGAACCGCCCGGCCATACTGCTGGCCGACGAGCCCACCGGCAACCTCGACAGCCGCACCTCGGTCGAGGTCATGCGCATCCTTCAAGACCTCAACGAGCGAGAAGCGCTCACCATCATCCTCGTCACCCACGAACCCGACATCGCCCAGTACGCCCGCCGGATCATCACGTTCCGGGATGGGCGCATCCGCTCAGACGTGGCGGTGACCAACCGCGTCAGCGCCGCAGCCACACTCGAGACCATGAGCCTCGAGGTCGACGCATGAACCGCGCTGCGTGCGCTCGTGCGCAACCGCCTGCGCACCTTCCTCACCATGCTGGGCATCATCATCGGCGTGGCCACCGTCATCAGCATGCTCGCCATCGGCACGGGGGCGCGCACCTCGGTTGAATCAACCATCAACAGCCTGGGCACCAACATGCTTTTCGTCTCTCCTGGCTCGGTGACCCAGGGCGGCGTGCGCAGCGGCGCGTACGGTCGCAGCACCCTCACGGCCGATGACGTGGGCGCCATGGCCAAGGAGTGCCCATCGGTGCTGGCCGCGGTGCCTATGACGAGCAACGGTGCCCAGATCGTCTATGCGAACCAGAACTGGCAGACCCAGGTGAGCGGCGCGGGCGTCGATTACCCCATCGTGCGCAACTGGCCCTTGGCCAAGGGGCGCTTCTTTCTCGAAGACGAGGTGCGGTCTGGTGCCAAGGTCGCCGTACTCGGCCAGGTCGTGGTCGACCAGCTCTTCGGCAGCGAGGACCCCATCGACCGCACCATCCGCGTACGCAACGTGCCCGTGCGGGTGGTGGGTGTGCTGACAGAAAAAGGCGACACCGCCATGGGCAACAGCCAGGACGACACCGTACTGGTTCCCTATACCACGGCCATGAAACGCCTCTTCCACCTGCAGTTCCTGCGCTACGCCATGGTGAGCGCGCGCTCGAAAGATCTGGTCGAGAAGGCGAAGAGCGAGATCTCCGCGCTCATGCGCCAGCGCCATCGCATCGGACCTGGCGAGGAAGACGACGTCAGCATCCGGACCCAGGCTGAGTTCGCGCAGACCGCCGCGGCCTCTGCGCGCATCTTCACCATGCTGCTCGGCGGCATCGCTTCGGTATCGCTGCTCGTGGGCGGCATCGGCATCATGAACATCATGCTGGTATCGGTGACCGAGCGCATCCGCGAGATCGGCATCCGCATGGCGCTGGGCGCGCGCAGCCAGGACATCCTGCTGCAGTTCCTGGTCGAATCGATGATGCTCTCGCTCCTGGGTGGAACCCTTGGCATCATGCTCGGGTACGGCATCTCGAAGGGAGCCGCGCGCTTCTCGGAATGGCCGCTCATGGTGTCGACCGAGTCCGTTGTGATTGCGTTCGGGTTCTCAGCGGTGGTGGGCGTCTTCTTCGGGCTCTATCCCGCGTTCAAGGCGTCGCGCCTCGACCCCATCGAAGCGCTGCGCCACGAGTAGCCGCGCGCGTCTTCCTCCGCCCGCCCCCGGGCCGACGGAAATGAAAAGGGCCTCGACGAGCGAGGCCGCAGAAATGAGACCGAACGTATCGAGAGGGACCGACTACCGAGACGGCCCGAAGCCGTCTGACTCGAGGGTGTTGTTCGCGACCAGAAGACCGCGAGGCCAACCTTGCCCAGGCTCGGGCCGAGCGGCGATGCCGCTGTCTGGCGTGGAGGCGGAGAGAAGAAGGGCCCACACCGAGGCGACGCGCGCGGCGCTCGCCAGGGCGTTCTCGGGGGCGATCATCGAGCGACCCAGGACCGCGATGCCATCACCGGAAACCGAGAATGAAGAGATAGAGGTGCAGCCCGCCATGTGCGATGGATCCTTCCTCATCTACCGATGGCCTCGATTCGTCTCGAGGCGCTCCAGCCTTGCCTTATGCCCCCATGATGGCGCATCACGACAGGGGGGCGCAAGCCCGAGTTGTGAACTTCATGTTGCCGATGTTTCACCGATGTGAACATCCGTGACACGCTTGTGGCACATTCGAGACGCGCGCCAGGCAGGGCTACGGGATGAACGGCACCAGCAGGTGCGCATCGTGCACACCGCCCACGTGCGCAACGCACGTGGCGGGCGGTGACGGCGCGTAGCGTGCCGGGAAGGCGCCGAGAAAAGGGTTCCAGAGATAGAACCAGCGCCCCTGGACGTCGAGGCGCATCGACTCGCCCTTGGCAAAGAAGGTCGACGAGGGCAGCAGCGCGATGTCGACCGCCACGATCTCACCCGGGGAGAGAGGCTGCCGATTGCGATGGGTGTGCACGGGCTGCCAATCGCGCGTCTGCTCGAGATCGAGGGCGCGATGCGATGCCTTCAGCCATCCACGGGTCACCATGTCGAGGCCGAAGCCGTATCCCCCCTCGAACGTGACCTCGCGCCCGTTGCTGAACTTGCGCACCCCCGCGAAGAGATGCAGGTCATCGGCACCCCGCGCCTCGACGTGGAGGCGCAGCTTCATCGGACCGGTGATCTCGGTGTCGTGATCGAAGGTATAGGTGAAGGTCAGGCGTCCGTTCCGGGTGTCGAACGAGAGCGCGCTCCCCGCCTCTGACGGATCGCGATCGAGCCGCCCGTCGGAGCGCAGCCAGAGGGGCGTGAACACGGTCGAGGGCAGCGGCCACGCGGCTTCGTGACGCACCTCGTGGATCTCTCGACGAGAGCGGCGCACCTCGAGACGCACCGGCGGCACATCGGCCATGCCGTTGTCCTCATCCTTCAATGCCCAGTCGAAGAAGCGCGCCTGGGCTTCGAGGGCCTCGCGCGAGTAGTAGACCGACCACTTGCCGCCGCGGTGGGTGTAGAGCCACCGATGCTTCGAGCTGGCGCGCGCGAACCCCCGAAAAGAGCCCCGCGTGTGCAGCGTGTGATCGGAGAAGCTGCCGCACACCAGCATGGGAACCTCGATGTCGTCGAGGCGCGGGGTGTGCTCGGCCCACCAGTCGTCGCGCTCGGGATGACGTGCCTGCTCGCCCAGGAGATCGAGCGAGATGCGTCCGCCCGCGCGCACGCCGCGGCTCCAGATGGCGAAGAACCCACGTTCCTCGATGCCGCCAGGGCAGGCGAGATCGCGATACAGATCAGAGAAGCCTTCCCACGGGCAGATGGCGCACAGGTGAGGCGGGCGCGTGGCGGCCGCCCCCCACTGGCTGAGCGCGAGATACGACACGCCGTTGAGGCCCACGCGTCCCGTCGACCACGGCTGCGCGGCCG
>RGZZ01000273.1 GCA_010028905.1 Pseudomonadota bacterium
GTGCGTGGCGTCTGTGCCGCTGCCGCTGCGGTCTTCTCGAGGCTCGAGCGATACAACACCGTCGCCGCGGTGTGCTCGCCGATCATATCGTGCGACCAGGCGGCCAGGAAGTCATCCGGTGCGCTGCTGTCGACCCCCTTGGCGCGAAGCGTTGCGCGCAGGCGCGCGTCATATCGGAGCCCCCCCCGCCAGTCGAGCGAGAGCAGAAAGCATGTGCGCACCACGCGGTAGATGAACGGTGACGACGACTGCCACAGCACATCCTGATTCTCATTGTAGATCTGCAGGCACCGCGCATACTCGTTCCGGCCGTAGGCTGCTGCGAGCTCGCTGCACGCCTTCCAGGTGCGCTCGTCAATGTCACCCCTCAGGTCTGCCAACCGACCTACGTCGCCGACGCCGGAACGCGGAGCAACCAGGGCCAGCAGATCGAAGCGCTCATCCAGCGACATCCCCCTGAACCGCATCGCCTCAAAGAACGCCAGCGCCAACGGGTTGGCGTCGGCGAGGAAGCGGTGACCCCGCGCAATACGTCGATCTCCGCCGCGACCGAGATCCTTGCTGCGCTGCGAAAACATCTCGGCAACAAAGCGCAAGGGAGGCGAGGTCGGTGACGGCGCTGCGTCGAGCACGGCCCGCAGCAAGCGCGCCTCTCGATCGGCGTCGTCGAATCGCCCCTCGATGTCCGCCGCGTCGACGCGCTGCGCAAGAACGGCCGCCGCCACCTCGAGATCGGTGCTGAGCGGCATGGTCCCACAGCCGTGATACATGACGAAGAACGTGACCGGGCGTGGCACCTCGAGGGTTCCCGCGTAGACGCGAAGCCCTGTCGTGCTCAGCTCCGCAAGCGCGGGGGGAGGATCCGGCAGAACGCCCTTGGCCTGCGGATAGCCTGCGGCCAGCATGGCGTCACGAACAAGGAAGCGAAGCTGGCTGTCGATGGCAGGGGGAATGGCCCCCCTCTCCAGCAGCACCTTGCGCCCCGCCTGGAGCGCGGCGGTGGCGTCGACACCATCGAGGCGCAGGCGTATCGCCCGGCTCAAGCGCGTCACATAGTCTACCAGGTGGGGAAATCGCGCCCGAATGGAAGGCGACTGGATCACACGCCCCGGACTCTTCTCGAGCTGCGAGAGAAGATCGCGGGCGGCGCCTTCGTCGACCCGAACGGCCATGAGATGCACGACACTGAAGCTGAGCACCGCCGCCAGGGCGAATCCCCCACCCACCAGGCCCGACAGCAGCCGCCGCCCTCGCGCTGCGCGGGACGCCCAGATGGTCAAGACCGCCGCCAGCAACGCCATCACGCCTGTTGCGACCTCTCCCCTGCTCTCGCCACCCACAAGCGCACTGGGCAGTTCGACGAACCGCTGGACAAGCTGCGCAATGACGCTGCTCACGCCCTGCCGTGACGTGCCCAGCAGGCGTCCCGTCCATATCCACCCTGCCGCAAGCAGCACCCAGAAGAGCGCCCCGACGGCCAGCGCTCCCCCGCTGGCGCGGTCCTGACCCAGGGCCTCGCGCTCCTGAAGGCGATCCATCCAGCGGTGCAGCAGCAGAAAGACCGCCCCCAGCGAGAATCCCACCCAGATCAAGGCCTTTGTCACCAGCGCCCGCTCAGCGGCTGTCGTATCCGCAAGGAACCCCATGATGAGCGCACTCGCGGGGAAGCCAAAATAACCGGCGAGCAGCATGGGACGAACCCGCTGGCGCTGACGCGGAGAGAGCAAGGTGCAGAAGAGCAGCAGCGTGGCGTTGCTCGCCAGGGCAAGCGCACCCGGCCACAGCGCATCGAGCGCGCCCCCTCCGCTGAAATCGGTCTGCCCATCGGTGAACCAGAGCAGGGGCACGGACAGAGCGAGGGCGACAAAACCGGCAAAGCCCAGCGCGTCAGCGCGCCTGAGCTTGACTGCGGCGACTGCCGACAAGATCGTCGCCCCTGTCAGAAGCGCAAGCGCCGTCCACAGCAAGCGCTGCTCGGCCGTCATCGTCTGCATCTGGGAGAACGCGCCCGCACCCGCCATGCCTCCGAAGAGCAGCACGATCAATCCAAGGAGCGCGGGGGGCAGCGACTGCACGAACGTGGGACGAAACGCCACCGTGAGCGGAACGGTGACACTCGCCTGCGGAATCGAGAAGGCCAGGGCGCTCTGCACCATCTCGCCCCGAGGGAAGCGGTCGTTTCGCAGCTTCACGCGCACGCGCCCACGCGCCGCGGTGAAGCGCGCAGGCTCGATGATCACGCCGTCGTGCGGACACGAGACCGTGCACTCGGCGGCTTCTCCGCCGACCACGTGCACGTCGACCGCGCGAACGTGCTCTCCCCGCCTCGCCAGGTCGTCGAAGCTCAGCTCACGAGGCTGCACCACGAGCCCCACGCTGCGCGTCACCTCGGCGATGGAGACCTCTCCCCGAAGCACGCGGGCCATGTCGCTGGCCGTCTGGAAGCGGTTCTCCGGCTTGATCTCGAGGGCACGCTGCAGCACCTGTTCGAACAGGGTCGACACCGACGGATTCACCATCGATACCGGCTCGAAGGCGAACGGGCTCAAGGCCGGGTCGCGCAGCGTGAGCAGGTAGTGCAGCGTCGCCCCCAGGCTGTACAGATCAGACCTCGGATCGCTCTGTCGCTGGCGGAACTGCTCCGGGGCCGCAAATCCGGGGGTACCCATGAAGACCGTGTCCTGCGACTTCACCGGATTGAACAGGCGCGCGATGCCGAAGTCGACGAAGCGGATGCCCACCGCTGGATCGATCATGAGGTTCTCGGGCTTGATGTCACGGAAGATGATGGGCGGCGACTGTCCGTGCAGGTACTCGAGCACCTCGAGCACCTGCAGCGCCCAGGCGTGACAGGTTGCCTCGTCAAAGGGGCTGCAGGCTGCGGTGATGCGCGAGGCCAGGGTCTCGCCCTCGATGCGCTCCATCACCATGTAGTCGCCCCCCTGCCAGTGAAAGGCGTCGACCACACGCGGCAGCCGAGGATGCGAGAGCCGCGAGAGAATCTCCACCTCGCGCTGAAAGGCCGCGCGAACCTGCGCCAGCTCGTCCGCTCCCATGCGGGGCGGGGTGAACGCCTTCAGCGCCAAGGTCTGAGGGAGGGTCAGGTCGCGCACCTCGTACACCACCGAGAGACCGCCCCGACCCAGGGTGCGTATCACAACGTAGCGGTCATTGACCACCTGTTCCGGGTTCAGCATGGCCGGCTTCCTGTCATCGCGTGATCGATGCGGTGGAGACGCGTCTGGCGCCGACGCCACATCAGTGGGTGACGAGGAACAGGAGCGTGTTCAGCAGGGCGAGGCCGACTGCAACATAGGTCGGTCTCTTCTGCACCTGACGCTCCTCCCCGTCGAACAGCACATAGGTGTAGGGGATGGTGAGCGGGGCGGCCAGCGGCACCGCCGACTGACAGAGCAGAAACGCCGAGACCCCGGCCCGCGGAATGATGGTGTCCCAGACGGTGGGCTCCACGTTCACGCTCACCAATATGGGAAAAGCCTGCTCATCGGTCTCCACGACGATGTGACCGCGGTAGCGAAGGGCCCGCTTCTCGGCGCCGATGTTCCCCTCGACCACGATCTGGTGGCGATTGCCCTCGAGCACAGGCGGGCTGACTCGCAGCCAGCTGCGATTGCTGCTCACCCGCGCCCGCAGGAAGCGCCCCCCGGCATTCACAACCTCGATGCTCTCTCGGAAGGTCGTTGCGCGCTGCTCGAGCTGAAACGACAGGAAAGGAGGTGTGAACGTGAGCGAGAGCGCGCTCTCAGACGGCGCCGTGAGGTACGGCAGGATGCTTGTGCTGTGGCTCTGCAGCGCTTCACGAAACGCCGCCGCCGTCTGGAAGCGATCTTGCGGCTTGAGGCTGAGCGCCTTGAGAACCGCCACGTCGAAGGCGTAGGTCAGCGAGGGGTTGATGGATGAGGGCACCGCAAAGCAGAACGGGCTCGCAGCCGGATCGAGTCGCGTGGCCAGCGCGTGCAACGTCGCCCCGAGGCTGTACACGTCGGAGCGGGGATCGGTCTGCCCCCGCCCGTACTGCTCCGGGGCCGCAAACCCCGGCGTTCCGATGACAATGGTATCAGATGCCTTGCCCGCTTCGAAGGTGCGCGCGATGCCGAAATCGATGAGCTTGAGGCCCTTGGCGGTGAGCATCACGTTCCTGGGCTTGAGATCGCGATAGATGACCGGGGGTGACTGGCTGTGCAGGTAGTTCAGCGTGTCGCACAGCTGCAGGCCCCAGTCGCGCAGCATCTCCTCGGCGAGAAACGGCTCAGAGGTGCGCTCGAGCACATCGAACAGGGTCTCTCCCTCGATGTACTCCATGACGAGGTAGTGATGACCGTCTTCGATGAACCACGCGCTGACCGCAGGCAGCGACGGGTGGCTCAGGCTGCAGAGAATCTCGGCCTCCTGGCGGAACTGGGCCTCCTGCTCGGCTTCGTCCTCGTTCGGATCGGGGCGCAGCGCCTTGAGCGCCCAGCGCCGTCCAGGCAGGCTGCGATCTGAGACCCGATAGACGTCGCCCATGCCCCCCTGCCCGAGCACCCCATCGACGACGTAGCGATTGGCGATCACGCTTCCAACAGAAACCCCCGCGTAAGGCGCAGACCCGCTCACCGGCGCGCCAGACGACGAACCGGAAAAAGGCACCGTGGGGGTCTTCTCCCCCGCTATCGATTCGGGCGCACGGCGCTGCGGCTCCACACAGACCTCCTGACGACGCGGCTGAGAACGTGTTCACGGCGCGACGGGCAGGGGCCTGCCCAACCGAGCTGAGCCTCGGCAGAGACATCGGGAGGCCCTCGTTGGTTCCGGCTCGAATCAGATGCAACCTATGACCAGAGTCGATGACGCAAACGTTCGTCTTGCCCTGCCCAAGGGCCGCATGCAGGAAGGGGTGTTCCGGCTGCTCTCCGACGCCGGCATCCGCGTCAGCGCTGGCGAGCGGGGGTATCGCCCCACGCTGTCGCTTCCCGGATTCGAGGTCAAGCTGCTCAAGCCGCAGAACATCGTCGAGATGCTCCACCTGGGCCTGCGCGACCTCGGCTTCGCCGGTGCCGACTGGGTGGCCGAGCTGAACGCCGATCTGGTCGAGCTGCTCGACACCGGCATGGACCCGGTGCGTCTCGTGGCCGCGGCCCCCGCCGACATCGTCGACAACGGCCGCCTGCCCGAAAGGCCGCTGGTGGTGGCCTCTGAGTACGAAGGCATCACACGGTCGTGGGTCGCGAAGGCCGGATTGAACGCCACCTTCGTGCGCTCGTACGGCGCCACTGAGGTGTTCCCCCCGGAAGACGCCGACTGCATCGTCGACAACACCTCTTCCGGGGCCACGCTGCGCGCCAACGGTCTCGAGATCGTCGACACCCTCATGCACTCTTCGACGCGGCTGTACGCATCGAAGAGCGCCATGAGCGACGCCCCGCGGCGCGAAGCCATCGAGGCCCTCACCCTGCTCGTGCGCTCGGTTCTCGACGCGCGCAGCCGCGTCATGGTCGAGGTCAACGTTGGGCCGGACAACCTCGAGAAGGTCGTGGCGGTGCTGCCGTGCATGCGCGAGCCCACCGTGTCGACCCTTCACGATCACGCCGGCTTTGCCGTCAAGGCCGCGGTGCCGCGATCCGAGCTGCCGCGGGTCATTCCCCTCATCCGCCAGTGCGGCGGCACCGACATCATCGTCACCACGCTGGCCCAGATCGTCCCGTGAAGCCCGTCCCCGCCCTCGAGGGGTTCACCGCCTATCACGTGCCCGGCAAGCGCTGCCCCATCGACGTTCGCCTCGACGGCAACGAAGGAGCCCAGCCCTCGCGCGAGGTGCTCGCGGCCCTGTCAGAGCCGACGCCAGACCTGTTGCGCCGCTACCCGGACGCCGCCTTGCTCGAGTCGCGCATCGCGGCGCGTCACGGAGTCGATAGCGACCGCGTGATGGTCACGGCGGGCGCCGACGAGGCCCTCGATCGCGCCTGCCGCGCGCTTCTCGGGCCAGGGCGTGAACTGATCATGCCCGTGCCCACCTTCGAGATGCTGGGCAAGTACGCCCGTCTCGTGGGGGCCGACGTGCGCACCGTGGCGTGGCCGCAGGGAGACTACCCCATTGAGGCGGTGCTGGCGGCCATCACCCCGAGCACCGCCGCCATTGCGGTCGTGAGCCCCAACAACCCGACCGGCGCGGTAGCACGCCCTGCAGATGTCGAGCGTCTCTGCGCTGCCGCCCCCCACGCAGCCGTGTTCGTCGATGGCGCCTATGAAGAGTTCGCCGACGCGCCCCTGGCCGACGTGGCCCTGCGTCACCGCAACGCCCTGCTCTTCAAGACCCTCTCGAAAGCCTGGGGGGTTGCGGGGCTGCGGGTAGGATACGTCATTGGCACACCCGAGGCCATCGGCTGGATCCGCTGCGCGGGGAGCCCCTACTCGGTCTCGGGACCGTCGCTGCTGCTCGCCGAGCGGCTCCTCCAAGACGGCGACGCGCCTGTAGAGCGCTTCGTGACACGGGTGCGCGGCGAGCGCGCGGCCCTGTCGACCCTGCTCTCCGACCTGGGGGCCGAGGTGCTTCCCTCGCAGGCCAACTTCGTGATGGTGCGCCACCCCCGATGGCGCCACATCTGGGAGGGGCTGGCCGGACTGGGGGTGGCGGTGCGGGCCTTCCCCGACCGCCCCCACCTCGAGCGCGCGTTGCGCATCACCGTCCCCGGAAGGGAAGACTGGTACGCTCGCCTCGAAGCCGGGCTGCGCGCGGTGCTGCACCCCCAGGCCCTGCTCTTCGACATGGATGGGGTGCTCGCCGACGTGTCCGGATCGTACAACGCCGCAATCGTGCAGACCGCCGCGCACTTCGGCGCCCCCGTGACGCACACCGACGTGGCCGAGATGAAGGCGCGGGGTGACGCGAACAACGACTGGATCGTGACCCGTCGCTTGCTGGCCGAGCGCGGCATCGACGTGGTGGTGGCGCCCACCATCCAGGCGCGCTCGACGCCGAGGCGCTGCA
>RGZZ01000274.1 GCA_010028905.1 Pseudomonadota bacterium
CGCGGGTGGTGAGACAGGGGCAGACGGCCCCCCCCCCAGGGGGGTCGTGGGCGAAGTCGACGGGGGAGGAGGAGAAGGCGGTGGCGTCGCGGGCTGGAGAGACTCTCCGCAGCTCGCGCAGAACTTGTAACCGGCATCATTCTGCTTTCCGCAGCTCGCGCAGAACATCGACCGTCCTCCATCGTGTGCATTGCGGGCACTGACACATCCTCGCGCCTGGCACCACGGCAAGCGAGGGTATTCCCGACCTGTGCGGTCGTTCTCCTCTGCGAGGCCAGTCCACGGAACGAA
Source organism: Pseudomonadota bacterium (assembly GCA_010028905.1). Taxonomy (NCBI): domain Bacteria; kingdom Pseudomonadati; phylum Pseudomonadota; species Pseudomonadota bacterium. The sequence continues at coordinate 292 of RGZZ01000274.1, forward strand.
AGAGCGGCCCGAATCTCTTCAGGCCGCTCTTCACCGCGCAGCGGTGGGGGGGTTACTTCACCTTGTCGGAGAGCTTCTTGCCCGGGGTGAAGTAGGCGATCTTCTTCGCCTTGATCTTGATCTTCTCGCGGGTGCGGGGGTTCACACCGTTGCGGCCCGCGCGCTTCTTCACGCCGAACGAGCCGAACCCGATGTACTGGAACTTCTCGCCCTTCGCAAGGGCGTGCGTGATGACACCGAACACCTCGTCAACGGTCTTGCGCACTTCGACCTTCTTCATGCCGGTGCGGTCGGCCACCATGTTGATCAGCTCTTCCTTGTTCACTGGGAACGCCTCCTCGCGTCTTGATTTGAGACTGCTTCGTGCCACAGATTCGCACAACCACAGGCGGAACGCAACAGAGGTCGGTTCGGTTCCTGCATTGATGCGGGTCTGGCCGTCAGACTCTTGCCAGGAGATTCGCAGGGTGCTTGAAAATTCCTCCTCCTCCGAAAAAAAATTTGAATTTTTTTCTTCTCCCTGATCGGCCTGTGGAGCGCCCCTGGCCTCCCCCCCCATGGCGAGAGAGAGCGCAATCCACGGCGGCAGGCCCGAGACAGCCTCTCGCGAAAGCAAGGCGACGCCGATTCCCCTGTTCCGGTCGGAGTGAGCGCCGCTCGAACGCCCCGATGACAAGGAAGCAGCGTCAGTGCAGGAGGTCAAGCCATGTCCGATTATGTCTGCATCCTCGTGACCGCAAGCAGTCCCGACGAGGCTCGAAACCTGGCGAGAGCGCTGCTCGAGGCCCGCCTTGCCGGCTGCGTCAAGATCATTTCGTCGGTGGAATCACACTACTGGTGGCAGGGCGTCCTCGAACACGCGACAGAGTGCCAGCTCGTGATCAAGAGCCGCGCCGCGCTCGTGCGCGACGTGATCGCCTGCGTCAAGGCCAATCACACGTACACCGTTCCAGAGGTGATTGCCCTTCCCGTGATCGATGGCAATCCAGACTACCTCGACTGGCTCGGCAAGGAGACTGCCCCGTCAGGAGCAGCAGAGTGACCACTCGGGGCAGCGGCTGCCTTCGCGTCTGACGAAGGCAGCTCGAAGCGCTGCCCGCCTTCCCGTGACACGCGAACCCGTATGATGCGCTGCCCGAGAACCTCCTCGGCCGAGAGAAACAGACCATCACAAGCCGTGCGCTCCCCGGGGCTCGGCGCGTGCCCGAACAGCCCATACACGAACCCACCGACGGTGTCGTAGTCATCGGTCTCGACGTGCAGTCCGAGCTCGTCATTGAAGTCGTCGATGAGCATCTTGGCGTCGACCACCACCGACCCGTCAGCGCACACAACGAAAGCGGGTTCTCCCTCATCGTGCTCGTCGGTGATGTCACCAACGATCTCCTCGATGAGGTCTTCCATGGTCACGAGTCCGTCGGTCCCCCCGTACTCGTCGACGACGATGGCCATGCCGACCCGCCCGCGCTGCATCTCCCGCAGCAGCGCATCGACCGGCTTGCTGGCGGGAACGAACAGGACAGGGCGGATGATGTCCGGCAGCCCCGTGTCGAGGCGGCGGTCGCGGGTGAGGCGTAGCAGGTCCTTCGAGGTCACGATGCCCACCACGTTGTCGATGCTGCTCTCATACACGGGCAGCCGCGACAGGCCGTGCTCCAGACAGAGATCGAGAACCCCATCGAGCGGCGTTCGCTTCTCGACCGCCACCATGTCGACCCGCGGCACCATGATCTCGCGCGCCACCGTTTCTGAGAGCTCGAGGATGCTGTGAATCATCTCCTTCTCGCTCTCCTCGATGTCGCGCACCGAATCGACCATGATTCGTATGTCGCCCTCGGTGACTCCACGATCGCGCTCAACAGCGGCGCGCTGCCCGAACACGCCGGCCATGCCGCTCACCATGGCGCTGAGCGGACGAAGCAAGGGCTGGGTCAAGCGATGCACGACCCCATAGAAGGGCACCAGCATCAGGCCGAGTCGCTCGGGGTCGCCAAACGCAAGACGTCGCGCCGCGAGCTCGAGAAAGAGCGTGAGCAGCACCACCAGCGCGAGGCTTGTCGCCTCCGCGGCTGTCCCACGCTCGAACAGGGCCGGCAGCCAGACCGCGATGGCGCCGAGCATCACGCTCATGGCGCCGCGGCAGAGAGAGAGCGATGCATGCACCGTGTGACGATCATCGATCACGCGCTCGAGGCGGGCCGCGCGCTCGTCACCGTCTTCGAGAAGCTCGCGCAGTCGCGAGCGGCTCACCAAAACCAGGTTGCTGTCCGCAACCCCCATGAGGGTGCGCAGAACGAGGAGCAGCCCCCCCCCGATGGCCAGGCCTGTCGCCGTGTCGCTGACCGTCATGGCCCCTGGGTCCTCAAGCCGTGGAAGAGGGTGAACACGAGCAGGCTCGCCGCCACACCCACCAGCGCGCCGGTGAGAACCTCGACCCAGCGATGGATGTTGGCCTCCACCCGGCTCTGCGCCACGAGCAGCGCCATCACGAAGGCGAGGACGGTGGCGACCGGATTTCTCGTGACGACGAGAATGGCCGTGCTGGCGGCAAATGCGATGGCTGCGTGACCGCTGATCATGCCGCCCCGGGTGAACTGACCCCGCTGCCCCAGCGCCTTGCCGATCATGACGACGATGAGCGCCAGGGCGAGCAGCACCACCAGACCGTGTGTGTGATTCTCGGCGATGCGTTGATAGAGGTTCCTGGCGCCCGCGCCCCACAGCATCGCCTTGACGGGCTCCCAGAAGACGATGCAACCCACGGCAACCGCGTTCACGCTCGCCAGAAGAACAGCGCCCGCAGACACATCCTTGGCCACACGCGCCAGCGGGTGATGCGACAGGGTCTGCATGTTGACGATGGTCTCGAGGGCCGTGTTGAACAGCTCAGCCATCAGCACCAGGGTGATGGCGATGAAGATGGCGAGCAGCTGCGCCGGTTCGAGGTCGAGCACGAGGCACAGCACCAGCACGGCCATCGAGATCGCGAAGTGGACCTTGAGATGTGGCTCCGTGCGAAAGGCGTAGACGAGACCGTCAACCGCGTTGTTCAGGCTCTCGCTGAAGCGGCGCCTCATGCAGGCCCGCCATCCCACATCACGGGCCGACGCCGAAGGCGCTGCAACGTTCGGGATTCGCGCGCGCGCATGTCTGCCTCCTCTACACGATCGACATGATCGTACCCCAGGAGGTGCAGCACGCCGTGTGCCATCAGATGGGCCATCACGTCATCGAGAGAGACCCCTCGCTCCACGGCTTCCCGGCGGGCGGTATCGAGCGAGATCACGACATCGCCGAGGGTCAGCAGTTCAGCGCCACTCGCAACCGCACGCGCCACCTCTTCTCTTGGCGCGTCATGAAGGGGAAAGCTGAGCACGTCGGTCGGCTTGTCAACGCCGCGCCAGGTCTGGTTGAGCGTTCGGATCTCGTCATCGTCGGTCAGCAGAACGCTCACCTCGCAAGCGGCGACCCCTTCGTCGGAGAGCGTTGCGCGAGCGACGCCCTGCAGAAGGCCACGGGTCACATCAGTCGTGGGCACCCGACGGCGCACCACGACCCGTGCCCGTTGACTGCGTGCTGCATCAGGTTGGGGACGCAATCGACTCCTTTGGCTTCCTCTCGCCCGTGAGAGCAGCGATGTCGCGTGGATACTCGATTCGCGAGTGATAGATGCTGACAAGCGTCTTCACAAAGGCCTGGGCGATCTGATCGATGTCGCGAAGCGACAGCGTGCTCTCGTTGAGCTGGCCATCATCAACGATGACCTTGATGCTCTCACGCACCATCTTGTCGAGGCTTTCCTGCGTGGGATCGGCCACCAGACGGGCCTTGGCCTCGATGGTGTCGGCCATCATCACGATGGCCGTCTCACGTGTGCGCGGTCGCCGGCCGTGATAGCGGAAATCGCTCTCCTTGGCCTCTTCCCCACGTTGCAGCGCCTTGTGATAGAAGTACGAGACGAGGCGATCGCCGTGATGCATGTCGATGAAGTCGGCCACGACCTGCGGCAGACGTGCCGCGCGCGCCATGTCGACCCCGTCCTTGACGTGGGAGATGATGATGTGGGCCGAGAGAGACGGGTTGAGACGATCGTGGGGGTTCTCCTTGCCCAGCTGGTTCTCGACGAAGAAATGGGCGGCCTTCATCTTGCCGATGTCGTGATAGAAAGCCCCCACCTTGGCCAGCAGCGGATCTGCCCCCACCGCTCGCGCGGCCGACTCTGCGAGGTTCGCCACGATCATGCTGTGGTGATAGGTGCCCGGTGCCTCTGTCATGAGGCGTTGCAGCAGCGGCTCCGACGTGTGGTTCGACAGCTCGAGCAGCTTGATGTTCGTGGTGACGCCAAAGATGTTCTCGAGGAAGGGCAGGGCTCCGATGGCGAGGACGCTGGCCGTGAGACCGTTTCCGGTTGCGTAGACCAGGGTGTTGGTGGTGAGCACGCGCAGGTCCTCGTTGTGCCAGAGACCTACAACGAGAACAGACAGGACGTTGACGAGACACACCACGAGCGTCGCGATCATCAGGTCTCCGCGACGCGACACGTTGGTCACCGACAGCACCGCCACCATGCCGGTGATGGTGGCCACGACGCACGGCGAGAGGTCAGAGGTGGCCGAGCCGACAGTCATGATGCCGATGCAGATGCCGAGCAGCGCCGTGACGATGAGGGCGAGGCGATACTCGAGCAGGATGCCCATCAGCATCGAGGCCGTGGCGATGGGGGCCAGGTAGGGAGAGATTCCCACACCCGCGCGTGACAGGCCCAGCACACCCACCGAGAGGAGGGCCAGCAGCCAGAGCAGCCGAGGTTCGAGGAGCACTGTCGCCTCCTGCTGCGACAGGTACGCGCCGATGACGAAGATCATCAGGCAGCAGAAGAGGGCATTGGCCAGCACGCTGTAGATGTTGAACGACTGCCTGTGGAGACCGAAGGCGTCGAGCACGTCCATCTGCTCCTGGGTGACGACGTCCCCCTTTCGTACCACCATCTGACCGCTTTTGATGAGAACCTTGGTGGGCTCGACGTGCGCCATGCGCTCCTGCTGAAGCTTGACGGTCGCCTGGTAGTCGGGAATCTGGTTGGCGCGCAGGGCGTGCTGGCCCAGCTCGGTGACCGCGGTGCGGACGTCGGGGGCCAGCGGCTTCGACGCAATCATCGACGCCAGCTTGTTGCGCGACTCGTCGAGCTGGGCCTCTGACGTCTTCTGCTGCATCACCTCTTGAAGCGCCATGTGAAGGATGCGCGAGATCTCGGGATACTGCGCGCTCGGACAGCGCATGAGCACCTCGACGCTCTCCGGCGAGACAGGCACCGGGAGATCTTTCACCGCGGCTTCGCGGGTCTTGAGATCCATGGTGCGCATGATGGCCAGGCTCTGGAGCGTTCGCTTCACCGACTGCTCCACCGCGGGGAACGTGTTCTTGGCGACGAAGACGGTCGAAACCTCGCTGCTGGCGCGCTCTCGCGCCTCCTTGGTCGCCTTCTCGTCGACGATCTCGAGATTGCGCGGGGCTTCAACGTCACGGCTGGCCACCTCGCCAACACTGAGCGCGACGACCTCCGGCGGAAGGAGCCTCAACGAGAGAAGCAAGGTGATGGCGACAAACGCAAACACGACCACAAAGACGTGATGTGGCTTTTTGACGCGAGGCTCGGCCATCTGCAGGTCACCCACGGACAACTGACCTTCTCCCTACGGCACCTGTCGAGCGCCGCGCAGCGAGAGCTCGGGACATGCCATCATGATTCGACGCGCTCAATGGGCCGCGCCTTCATGGTACCCGATGCGCTGCCGGATTTCGTACCTGTTGCTCGAGAGCCGTCTGCGCCTTCTTCTCGAGCGCGCGCGCCGTGTAGTCGGTTGAGTCGAGCTCGCACGCGCGCCGAAGGTAGGGCAGCGCGAGCGCGGGCTGCTTCAGATCTCGCAGGTACAGCTCGCCGATGGCGCGCTGGAGGCGCGCGTCGTCGGCGAGTGCAGGCATGGCGCTCTGGAGGGCAGCCAATGCCCCCTGACGATCTCCACGGGCCTCGAGGAGCACGTATGCCTTGGCTTCGTAGGCCGGAAAGTAGAGCGGGTTCTTGACAAGGCACGCATCGAGCGTGTTCAGGGCCTGATCCCACTGCGATCTGTTCATCTGCGCGTCCGCTTCGAGAAAGAGCTGCTCGCACACCACGACGTCGTGCCACGCCCGCCAGGCGCGCCAGCCACACCCGAGGGAGACCGCCATCAGAACGACAAGGACGAGGCGCTTGTGCCGAACGCCCGCAGCGCTCGGACTGACATCGCCGATCAGGGCGCGGCCTTGGGGGGACGCTTGCCGCTCTTGTGCCCGAGAGGCTTCATGGTGGGGAACAAGATGACGTCGCGGATGGACGGAGAGTTCGTGAGCAGCATCGACAGCCGGTCGATGCCCATGCCCATGCCGCCCGTCGGGGGCATGCCGTACTCGAGGGCCTTGATGTAGTCCTCATCGATGGGATGCGCCTCATCGTCGCCCCCGGCGCGCATGGCCATCTGCTCCTCGAAGCGCTCGCGCTGGTCGCGCGGATCGTTGAGCTCGGAAAAGGCGTTTGCCACCTCGACGTGCACAGCAAAGAGCTCGAAGCGGTAGGTCAGGCTCGGATCATCGCTCCTTCGCTTGGCCAGAGGCGACAGCTCGATGGGGTAG
>RGZZ01000275.1 GCA_010028905.1 Pseudomonadota bacterium
ACCACCGCCGCAACCGCCGCCCCGTGCGAGGCCGCGGCGCCCGCACTGATGGCCGCGAGAGCGGCGGCCCCTCCCACGTACAGCCCCCACGAGGCCGTGTTCAAGCCGTAGTAGGCGCGATGGGCCGTCAGCCCCCGGTTGTACTGCTCGAGATAGCGCTTCAGCCAGTCCGGGTCGCTCTCGCGAGGCTCGAGCCGATGGGTGCGCAACGACCCGATGAGATCGGTTCCGTGCTTCACGAGCGATGCGCCGGCATACAGCCCGAGGGCCGAAGCCGCGGCGACCGACAGTGCGGCGGTGACCGAGGTCGCAAGCAGGGGCGCGCCCTTTCCCATGGTGGGTGCGAGATCGGCGGCAAGCGTGACGATGAGGCTCGAGGCCGCCAGCTGGGTGAGGCCGGGAAAGGCCACGTTGAACAGCTGCTCGTTCCCCGAGCGCGAGACCCCCTCGCGAAACGCCCGCAGCGCAAGAAGCCGCAGCGCGAGATCTTCCCGCGATGCCGCGCGCTCCGGAGATTGCCCGACCTGTGCCTGGCAGGCCGACAGCGCTTGTTCGCGACGCGCGATGCACGCGTCGAGCTCGGTGAGGTAGGCTCTTGCATCAGCCGCGCGCCGCACGATGGCGCTCCCGGCATACACGCCATAGAGGCCGAAGATGGGCCCGAGAACCGAGAAGCTCAGCATCGAGCTCGCGCCCGTGGGCCCCACCACCCCACGCTCGAGGGGCACAGATCGGCTGCTCAAGGCATCGAGGGCGCGGTCGATGTCCGCGGCGGGCACCGCGCCCTCGGCCTGCGCGCGCACGCGGGTGAAGATCTCGCCCAGCGGGGGCGCGTCAGCCCCCGGCGAAGAGCGCTCCTGCGCGTCATCCGACCGTGCGGAGATCGACATGCGTGGTGGCAGGGTCGGCCGGGTGGCAGGCATTGCGTGGGCAACCATCGACATCGCGGTCTCCCCTGGGGGAGCGCCGAGGGCTCCCATCTACTTCTCGCGCATCATAGCGCCCCCCGACGTCCGGGGCTCGCGTCGCCCGACGAGAGGTCGTCTGCGGCAGGTGAAGCGCCGCCGGCTCGCGCGCAGCGCACACAGGAATTGCGAGACGCGCTTCGAATCCGCTCGCGTTCCGCCGCGCGCCGACCGCCGCTGCGCAGAACCCAGAGTTCGTTCTTGTTGGAGGTCCCTTGTCGCGACTCTCACGTCTGCTGAAGACCTGCACTCTCTCGGCGTTGCTCGTCAGCACCCTGACCGTCAACGCCCCTCCCAGCCACGCAGCCCCCGCCGCGCCCGTCCAGATCACCCCGCTCAACGCGAGCGCGGTGGCCAGCAGCGCGATCACATCGGGTGACGTCCAGGTCATCATCCCCAGAGCCGCCAGCGGTGCCCCTTCCGGCATGGGCAACGGGCGCCTGCTTCCGGCCATCAACGATGAGTCTCCCAACACGACCGCCCTCGGCCTCGCCCTCGAGGTGGCGCTCTATGGCCCCGGCAAGTGGGACAGCCCCATCGGCGGCTTCGTCGAGATCACCAAGGGCCAGCACGGCAAGCTCAAAGGTCACTTCGTGGGTCTGAAGACCCTGTACGGCTTCGTCAACGGCGACCTCGACCTGTACGTGACCTCCGGCAACATCGTCTCCGGCACCTACACCGCCGAGGTCACCTGCAAGGACATCGTGCTCAACGGCGGCGCACACACCTGCAGGCTCAAAGGCCCGGCGAAGCTGAGCGTGAGCGGCGATGCGTCGAACTTCCACGTGACCTTCACCTCGAACATCACGTATGTCACCCCCCGCGGATCGCTCACGAACCGCGACCTGAGAGCCGACACCCGCATCTCGCTCAAGGGATCGGATGTGACCGCGTCCACCACCCTCGAGGGCGCCGTCGAGGCCAACGACGTGAACGGGCTGAACGGCAGCATCCAGGTCGCCACGCGCAAGCCCCTCGAGCTTGCCGGCACCCTCTCAGAGCGGCGCGCGGGCGTGCTCTCGCTCAGAAGCGGCGAGATCGCGCTCAACGAGGCCCTGACCCTCAGCGTCGTGAAGCCGAACATCGTGGCCGCCGCGCTCAACGGCAAGACCACCCGCCGGTTTGCGTGGGAGTATCTCGGCGGGCAGCGCAACGCGTCATTCGACCTGCGTCCGGCATACGCCGACACCATCTTCCACAACGGCACCGTGCTCACGGTCGACGCCAAGGACTCGCGCGCCAAGGCGCTGGCCGTGCTCGACGGGCACATCCTCGCGGTGGGGCAGAACTTCGCGGTGTTCCCCTTCCAGGCACCCACGACCCGAATGGTCGATCTGCGCGGCAAGACCATCATGCCGGGCTTCGTCGAGCCGCACGCCCACACCAGCCTCTCGGCCCTCAACCTGCTGGCCGACGTGACGCCGCGCGTGGTGCCATGCGGCACCGAAGCCCCTGGCAACACCATCGAGAAGGTGCTGGCAGACCTGCGCGCCGCGGTGAAGAAGGCCCCTAAGGCCAAGGCCTTCTTCGGCTTCAACTTCGATCCGTCGCGACTCGTGAAGAAAGAGCTGATGCAGAACCTCACGCGCGAGCAGCTCGACGGCGTGAGCGCCACCATTCCCATCGTGGTGCAGAACGCCTCGCAGCACGTGTCGTACGTGAACAGCGCGGCGTTCCGCGCCACCGGCCTCTGGCCCACCGCGCCGAAGGGCCCGTTCACAGCGCCAGACAAGAGCTCCCCCATGTACGGGTTCCTCGTCGTCGACGCGAAGACCGGACTGCCCACCGGCGTTCTCAACGACTTCGCACAGGAGCCGTTCCTGAAGCTGGCCGTGGGCGCCATCACCGAGACAAAAGCCGACAAGCTCGCATTCGCGAAGAAGTGGCGCGAGTTCCAAGATGTGCTGGCCCGCGTGGGCGTCACCAGCTATGGCGAGATGCTGCTGGGGGCGTTCGCCGGAACCGAGCTCGAGAGCGAGCTGCTCGGGCTCATCAGCCTCGACCCCACCAATCCGTGCCGCATCCGCGCCTACATCGACACCCAGTCGTTCACGCCCGACAAGCTCGACATGTTCCCTGGCGAGGGCTACGACCGCCTCAAGATCATCGGCGGCAAGTTCATCTCAGACGGGTCGACCCAGGGGCTCACGGCCGGCCTGAGCTTCCCCTACAAGTACCCAGGGCCGTACCCCGCCGCGGCCAACGGCGAGACCGTGTTCAAGTCGGCCGATGACTTCTACACCCGTGCCCTGCCGTGGTACCGCGCCGGCTGGCAGCTGGCGGTGCACGCCAACGGCGACCGCGCCCTCGACTACGTGCTGAGCGGCTTCGACAAGCTGCAGAAGACGATGAAGAACCGCAACGCGCGCTTCCGCGTCGAGCACTTCACCGTGCACACCCCCGCAGAGGTGGCGAGACAGGTCGCGGCGGCGAAGCTGCTCGACGTCAACGTGGGGCTCACCATCGGGCACGTGTACTTCTGGGGGCAGGTCTTCCACGACACCCTGCTGGGCGAGGAGAACTCGCGCTACCTGCTGCCGCTGAAGACCCTCGTCGACGCGGGCGTGCGCGTGTCGACCCACAGCGACTCTCCCGTGACCTCTCCCAACCCCCTGCGCAACGTCTACATCGCCACCAACCGCCTGTGGCAGATGGAGCCCCGCAAGGTGCTGAGCCCGAACCAGGTCATCACCGTGCCCCAGGCCCTGCGCACCATCACGACCAACCCCGCCTACGCGATGTTCCTCGACAAGGAGGTGGGCAGCCTCGAGGTCGGCAAGCTCGCCGATCTCGTGGTGCTGAGCGCCGACCCCACAACGACGAAGCCCGCCGACATGATGGGCGTTCACGTCGTGGGCACCTGGCTCGCAGGCCATCAGGTCTCGGGCGGCAAGCTCTGAGCAGGCGCGCTCCGGAGGGGACTGGTCACGGTCCCCTCCGGAGCGTACTCGCCACCTGGCGGGCCCGCGCAGCTCAGAAATGCCCAGAAACGGCTCGATCGGGGCCTGACCGCCAGGAAAAGCTTTTCCGGTCAGCGTGAAGTCAGTCTGATGTCAGAGTCACTGTGTATGCTGAATCCATGAACGGGATGCATCAGCCATACACGATGAACCTCGCGCCGAACCGCGGGCTCACCCTCCTCGCAGAAGCGGCACGTATCCATGCGAACGAAGGGCAGCCCCCCGTCGAAGCAGCCACGGCTCGCGAGCTGCGCGTGCTCGGGCTGGCGCAGCTCGACCGCCTGCACGCCGGATGCGCGCCTGAAGAGCCGGCCGATGCCGTTGCCGCCTGGGAGGGACCGCTCAGCCAGTTCGGCACCGACGAGCTGACGGCGCTGCTCGACCTCGCCGTGGGCGAGGCCCTCGAGGCGCAGCGCGAGCAGCGCCCGTTCCATCTCACCGCACACCTCTGTGCGCTGCTCGTGAGCTGGACGCACGAAGCCCTTGTGCTGATGGAGCAGGAAGGCGTCGTCGATACGACCCGCACGCGCGCCCTGAACGAGATCTTCGAAGCGGCCAGCAGCCTGTATGCCGCGCTGACCCAGGAGGCCGATGCCCGCCTCGCGGCCAATGATGATCTGAACGAGCTGTGCCTGAAGGCAGCAGCATGAACAGGGAGGCATCGCTCGACATGATGCGACCCATTGACGCATCCACCTCCGCATCGCCCCTGTCCGCCGCGGCGGCCCCACGTCACGCTTCCCCCACCGCGCCTGCGGCGGACAGGGGCGATGCGGAGGTGGATGCGTCAATGGGTCGCATCATGTCCGCAACCCAGGCGAACGTCGCCGACGCCAGAGCAGGCCTGCACGCCGCGCTGACGCGCAGCGCGGGCGCGGGCGCGGAGCCGCGGGCGAACGCCGGGGCTTCAAACGAAGAGGCGTACCGAACGCTCATCGCAAGCGACATCAAGACCGCCTACGGCCGCGAGGCCACAGATGAAGACTACGCGTACTGGCTGCCCAAGCTGCAGGGCCCCAACGACTCCGGCTTCGTCACCGGGGGAAAGATGTCGGCCACCGAGTACTGGCATCGACGCCTGCTGGGCTGGCAGGCCGGCGGGGCCGATGTGGCCACCTCGGGCCCGTACGCAGGGGGCGGTGGCCCACACGGCGATGTTCCCCCCGCCACCGGGGTCGTTCCCGGGATTCCTCTGGGAGGCATCTACAACGAAGCCTCACCAGAGCGAATCGAGGAGCTGAAGCGCATCATCGACGGAGACCTGCAACTGGCCTACGGCCGCTCGGCCACCGACGAAGATTACGGCTACTGGCTCCACAAGTTCCTCGGGGTGAACGACTCGGGCTTCGTCACCAACGGCCACATGTCGAGCGATGAGTACTGGCATCGCCGCCTCCTCGGCTGGCAGGCCGGCGGCGCCGACGTGGCGCTCCAAGGCCCGTTCGCACACACAGGCGAGGCCACGGGGAAACCGATCCCCCCAGTTGAGATCTACAAGGGGTGACGGCGCTCTGACAAACGTCATGCGAGAGAGGGTTCCCCTGTCGACGGGCGAAGGCCAGACTGACTGTGGGCCTCGTGCCCGACTTTCCCCTTGAGGAGACCGCCATGACCGCTCCGCTTCCCGAACACCCTCCTGTCGAGCCCACCGAGCACGCGCCACGGGTGACGCCTGTGGCCATGGAAGACATCCGCCCCGAGTGGATGTCCATTCTCTCACGAATTCCCGGCGACGGCCTGAAGGGCAAGGGATTTCCCCGCTACGTCCTCGGAACGATCATGCTCGACCCCGACACGACAGGGCCCTTCCTCGACTACTGGGTGACCTGCAAGACGAAGATGGCCCTTACCGTGCGCGAGCAGGAGCTGGTCATCCTGCGAATGGGGTGCCTCTACCGCAGCAACTACGTGTGGAAGCACCACGTGCTCGTAGGGCGCGAGTTCGGCATCACCGAAGAGGAGATGGGGGCCATCGAGGAAGCCCGCTATGAAGGCTTCATCGCGCGTGAGGAGAGCCTGCTGGCACTCACCGACGAGCTCGTCGACGCCCGCACGATTCGCGCCGACGTGTGGGAGCGATACCGTGGACCGCTGAAAGACCGGGAGCTGGTCGACCTCGTCTCGCTGGTGTCACAGTACGTGCTCTTCGCGCTCATGAACAACGCCATGCAGGTGCAGATCGAAGAAGCCCTCAGCGAGATCCCTGGCTTGCATCCCACCTGACAGCGGGGCGTCTCCCCCCCTCCGACAGCACTCAGCCCCCGCCGAGATGACGCTCGAGCGCGCGGTGCTGCGATGCGTAGACGTCGAACCTCTCAGCGACATGTCGGGCGCGGGCGATGCGCTCCGGGATGTCGTAGTGGCGGGTCTGGGCCTGACGCGACCAGAGCGCACCGAAGGCGAGACCGACCGCAGCCGTCGCGCCCAGGGCGACGAACGGGTTGCTCCCCATGCCGGCAGCCGCACCGAACCCCGCAAAGAAGGTCAGCGCGGCAACCGCCACATGGGCGCTGGTGTCACGCACGTAGTGCATGGCATGATTTGCGCCCACACAGGTCACGGCGCCGATGCCAGCGGAGATCACCGCCGCGACGCCGATTCCGATGGGGGGCGGAAGAAAGGCATGGCACAGCTGCCCTGCGACGCCGGCCAGCGTCATTCCCGTGGCGATCACGCCGGTCGTGACGCGACGCGCGGCGCTGACGTCGAAAGAGGAGACCTGATCCTCGAGCCGTGCGATGTAGCCGTCGAGGGACTCGCCCACCGTTCCGTCTGACGCTGCTGCGAGCGCAGGCGCTGACACCGGGTTCCCCATACCGGTCGTTCCGATCTGGGGCCGTGCCGCGAGACGCGCGATCATGCGCGACGCTCCCCACGGGGGACGCGAACGCCACCCACCACGATCCAACCTTCTTCCAGGGTGACCTGCCCCCCAGGCTGCGCAGTCTTCGCGGCGGCCTCCGCGTTGCGAAGCACGAAGCCCTCGACCTCGATGGCCCGATCGATCTCTTGCTCCAGGGCCGCCAGATCGCGTG
>RGZZ01000276.1 GCA_010028905.1 Pseudomonadota bacterium
GTCGTGCAGGCCACGCGCAGCATCCCGTTGGACGGCACGCCGCAGTCGAGGTACTGCATGCGTGTCTTGCCCACGCGCGGGCGCCAGGGACCGTACTGGGGCGCATACCGCTCTTCGTACTCGTGCTCGAACCGCTCCGCGTGGTCGAGCGCGAGCTCGTACAAGGGGGTCCGCCAGGTGCGTGGACGACAGGCAGCGGTGGCATGCGGCACGAGTGACGCCTGAAGAGTCTCCTCGCATCTCGACAGTATCCGGGCTTTGTTGACGGCATGCGAACTGTACGTGAACGGAATGCAGACGCTCGGTCACCGAGATTTCACCTACAGGGACCCGCCTCAGAGCCGCGACCGCGCGATGCGCGCTTTCCGCCGGGGCCTCGTCATCCGTCGGTGGCGCGGCGGCGGTTCCGCGCCGCTTGCGGACCGTCGGCACCCTCGACGCTCGTTTGTTGAGCGCATATACGCTCAAGTCTGCGTTGTTGAGCGCATATACGCTCAAGTTTGCGTTGTTGAGCGCATATACGCTCAAGTTGCCCAGGTTGACCGCGAATTCAAAGGCCATATCGCAGCGGTTCTGGGGGTACCTACTGACTGCACCCAGACGGATCAGGACCTCCCTTGATCGCGCAGACTGACTGCGTGATCTTTACGGCGCGCGGCGCATTCGGTACAGTATTCCTGTACAGGAGGAGCGTGCCGTGTCTATCGAGACCACCTATACCGACGCCCGCGCAAGGCTGGCCGAGCTCTGCGATACCGTGGTCGATGAGCGAGAAGTCGTCATCATCAACCGTCGAAACCACCCAAAGGTGGCTCTTATCTCGGCCGACGAGCTGCAGAGTCTCACTGAGACGGCCCACCTCCTGCGGTCACCCCGCAACGCCGCGCGGTTGCTTACGGCCCTGCAGCGTGCATTGGATCGTCAGCAGCCGGCCACGTCCATCGAAGAGCTTCGACGGGATATCGGGCTTGTCGAAGACCCCTGAACCGAAGCGCGAGCCGCCGCGAGATGCCGTTTTTCAGCCTGAGCTCATCGAAGATCTGCGGTGGTGGGTCGAGACCGACCGAAGGGTGGCGTTGCGCATTCTGGCTCTGGTCGAAGCGACCCCGAGAGATCCCTTTCGCGGAATCAGCATGCCGGAACCGCTGCGCCTTCTCGCTGCAAACATACGGTCTCGCCGCATCACGCAGGAGCACCGGCTCGTCTATCTTGTAAGCCATGACCGCATCGACTTCTTGCAGGCGCGATATCACTACTGACGCATTGCACGGTCGTCGGGCGCTGCCTGTAACGATGAGACAAATGACCTGACCGTAGCCGCCCGTGATATCGTTTCGAGGCTGTGGGACGCCTGTGCCACGTCTTTCGCAATGACGGCATCACCCGCCACCACTACGCCGCCGCGCTGGCGTCCCTGCTGCGTTTTCACGTGAACAGGCGGGCTGGAGAGCGGTCGATCTGCGCCGTCCAGAGCACCTGCCCCCGCGGCAGCCAGTGCCCAGATGATGACGCGACGAACCCGGCGGCCGCGCACACCTGCGCCACGGCGTCGTACGAGAAGTGCCACGGGGTGCGGTCGGCGTGGGTCACGATGCCGTTGGCCTGGCGAAAGCGCTCCACGCCCTCGGGTGCGTGGAACACGGTGAAGAGCATCTTGCGCACTTCGGGGAATCGCGCGCGCACCTGCCGCAGCGCGCGCTTGAGCGAAGTCAGGGGCAGGTGTGTGAAGACGGCGAACGAGATGGCGTAGTCGACGTGTTCCGGCACGCCAGGGAAGTCGAACGTGGCATCTTCGATGAGGTGCTCGACAGGCAGTCTATCGTGGTGGGTCAGCTCGACCTCATAGCCCCGTTGCATCAGGGCAAGCGACGCGTCGGTGGCCCAGTAGCGTCCGGCGTCGAGGAAGGGCACGGCCTTGCAGCCCAGTCGCAGGGCCCCCGCGCCGATGTCGAGCAGGGTGTGATGCGGCGCGAGCCCGGCTTCTCGCAGCAGCGTCAGCTGCAGCTCTCCGGTCTCGTCCCAGCGGCCCCCCGCGATGTCTCGATGGCGGCCGCGGGCCAGCTCGCGCGCATAGAAGTCGGGGGCCAGATAGGGAGACGTGGGGCGATTCTTCGGCACGGGCCTCCCTTTCGAGCGAGGCGCAGATCTCCTGCCTCTCCTCCGCGTGACGAATCTCCTGGTTCGAGAAGTCTTCCGCCCCCTGCTTGTCGAAGGCCCCTCGGTCGCCCATCCTGCAGGCCAGGGCATCGGTGGCCTGAGGCATCAACGGCAGCACCAACACGAAAGGCGTCTCGCGAGAAACCGTGATCTGGGTCGTGCTCCCCGCCTACAACGAGGCGGCCAATCTCGGCAGCCTGCTGCAGCGCATCTGCGATGTGCAGCGCATCGTGGGCCACTCGGTGGTCGTTCTGGTGGTCGATGACGGCAGCACCGACGAAACCGTGGCCGTGGCCGAGGGCTTTGGCGGCGGGCTCGACGTGCGCGTCGCACGCAATCCCCACAACATGGGACTGGCGGAGACCATCAAGAGCGGACTGGCCCGTGCCCTCGAGCTCGCCGATGATGCAGATCTCATCGTCACCATGGACGCTGACGACACCCACAACCCGGGGCTCATCCCGCGCATGCTCGACCGCATCATCGAGGGATATGACATCGTCATCGCCTCGCGCTTCGTGCCCCAGGCGCGCATCCGCGGCCTCGCCCTGTCGCGCCAGCTGCTCAGCCTGGGGGCCAGCTGGCTGTTCCGCCTGCTCACCCCCGTGCAGGGCGTCACCGACTTCACCTGCGGGTTCCGTGCCTACCGCGCGGGCTTCCTGCGCGAGGTGTGGGAGCGCCACGGCGTGGCCATCACCACGGCCAGCGGGTTCACGTGCATGGCCGACATCCTGCTCACGTGCCGCAGGTTCGATCCGATCATCGCCGAGGTGCCGCTCATCCTGCGCTATGATCGCAAGCTCAGCGCCAGCAAGATGAAGGTGCAGTCGACCGTGCTCGAGAGCCTGCGCCTCATTGCGCGCACCCGCCTCACCGCCCTCGAAGATCTGCTGCGCGGCGATGCGGGCGCATCGCGCCCGCTCGCGCCGCCCCCCCTCCCGAGGTCGCGCCCCTCGCAGCCCGCGGATGACCATGCCCACGAGTAAGGGTGAGCGTTGATCTCACGCACCCGTGACCTGCTGATCACTGTCGGCGTGCTCGGCCTCGCTCTTGCCCTGCGCACGTGGGCCCTGGGCGAGGCGAGCCTGTGGATGGATGAGGGGGCGTCGCTCCTGCTGTCGCAGGGGAGCGCGACTGACATCGTGCGGCGCGTCGTGGCCGAGGAGAGCCATCCGCCGCTCTACTACCTGGCGCTCGGCCTGTGGCGGCAGCTGGGCGATTCCGAGCTCTGTCTGCGTGCATTGAGCGCCATCTGCGGAACCGCGGTGGTGTGGGTGACCGTTCTGCTGGGCCGCGCGCTCGGCGACACGCGGTCGGGTCGTCTCGCCGCCCTCTTCATGGCCCTCAGCGGGCTGTGCGTGCTGGTGTCGCGGGAGGCGCGCATGTACGCACCCGCCACCTTGCTGGTGGCCCTCGAGACGCTGTTCCTGCTGCGCACGCTGCGAGACGGCCGCGGGCGTGACGCCGCGTGCTATGCCGCGTGTGCCGCGGCGTGCGCATGGACGCACTACATCACGGTCTTCGTTCTGGCGGCGCAGTTCGTCTCCGTGCTCTTCGTCGGCCTGCGCGGCGGCTTCGATCGAACGACGTTGCGAACCTACGGCCTGGCCACCGGGGCAGCGTTCCTGCTCTGGGTTCCGTGGCTCGTCTTGAAGGGGAATCCCACGGCGCGAGGCGATCTGCTGCCGTTCATGCTGTTTGTGCGCAGCGGTGAATCGTTGCCGTGGCAGCTGCTGTCGCTGTGCTACGACGAGGCGTACGGCCTGACCCTGTTCTTCCGACCGCTCGATCTCGGACCGTTCGGACGCGTGCTCTACGGACAGTTCGCGCTGGCTGCGGGAGTCGCCGCGACGTGCGTGCTGGGCGGCGCCTGGCAGGTTCGACGCGAGCGTGAGCGGGGTTGGCTCGTGGTGGCCGCGTCGTTCCTGCTCACCGCGCTCATCGTTCTCATCGCCTCGCGCGCACTCGAGGCCGACATCTTCAAGTCGCGCTACCTCTCGGTGACGGCGCCTTGCTTCTGGCTGCTGGTGGCACGCTTCCTGACGCGGCTCGAGGCCAGGTTCGTCGCCACGGCGCTCACCGCTTTCGTGATGACCCTCACCACCGTGTCTTCGCTCAACCTGCTGTTCGAAGAGCCCTGGAGCACGCAGGACATCCGCGGCGCGGCGCAGCGCGTGGCGCGCATGGCGCGCGCGGGTGACGTGCTTGTGCTCGACCCTGGCTACAACCGTGGGCTTGTCGATCGATATGCGCCAGCGCTCACATCCACGTGCACGGTGGTGCCCATCGGGCGGCGCGGCGTCGACGGGTTCGACCCGCGGGCCTACGCAGGTCGCAGGGTCTGGCTGCTGCGGGCTGATCCGTCGCTGGTCGATGCGGCAGATGAGGTTCGCCGCCGGCTCTGCGCGCTGGCCATGCCGACGCGGGTCTTCTGGTCGCCGCGCCTGAACGTCACGTTCACCGTTGAGGTGGAACGGTTCGATGTGCCCGTCGGGGCACGGGAAGAGGAGCGCCGATGAGCGGGGACGTCTCGCAGCTCCAGAGCCAGGAGGAGAGCCCGCAGGGCGGCGGCAGCGCACCGCGCGGGAGGCGCTCGGCCGTGCTTCAGCTCGTCGTGGGTCTTGCCGTGAGCCTGCTCACCCTCTGGGCGTTCTCCAGGGGGGTGAATCTGCGCCAGCTCGGTGACACCCTCCGTGCCTGCGACCTTCGATGGCTAGGCGGCAGCGCCTTTCTCGCCGCTTTTCTCCTCGTGGTGCGGGGGTGGCGCTGGGAGGCTCTGCTCGGGGTCTACGGCATCGGGTATCGTGGCGCGCTGAACGGGGTGGTGCTGGGTACCGCCGCCAACAATGTTCTGCCGGCCCGCGCGGGTGAGCTGGTGCGGGTCAGCTGGATGAGCGCCGCGTATTCGCGCCCCATGGCGCCTCTGCTGGTCACGGCCGTGGTGGAGCGCATCCTCGATCTGATGGCGGTGGCTGCGCTGGCCGTGTGGGCCGCCGCCCAGGCGTCCATGCGCCCCGGGGGGGCGAGCTTCGGATGGGCCGCCGCGGCGGGCGGCATGGCCCTCACTGCGACAGGCGGCATCGCCGTTCTCGTGGCCTTCGCATGGAGCGGGCAGGGGAGCGGCGCGCGCGTTCTCGCCTTCGTCCCGCAGCGCTGGCGCAAGCGGGTCGAGGCGGTGGCCGGTCAGGTGGCCACCGCGGTCTTTCGCGACACCCCGCCGCGGGCGCTGCTCGCCGCGGCCTGGCGCACGGCATTGACGTGGGGCCTGGCGGGAGTCTGGGTCTGGGTGACGGTGCGGGCGCTTGGGCTCGACCTCGGGTGGAAGGCGTCGTTCATCGTGCTCACGGCGATTCTGGCGGGTATCGCCATTCCATCGGCGCCTGGTTTCGTGGGCACCTATCATCTGTCGGCCATGCTCGCGCTGCAGTGGCTGCAGCAGCCCCAGGGAGAATCTGCCGCCGCGGCCGTGCTGCTCCATGGCGTCTCGTACGTCGTCACCACCGCCTGGGGCGCGGTTCTGGCGCTGGTGCTGGCCTGGCAGGCCCGCTCGGCCGCGAGGGCAGGGGAGGGCAGCCGAACGGAAGGTGACTCGCGGGAGCGTGGGGTACCCTCGTCGTGAGTCTCTTCCTTCTCGTCTGAAGGAGTCGCGCCCCGCTGCGCGAACCGAAAGAGCGCTCATGAACCCACCACGTTGTACGCGCCTGACCCCGATGGCGCTGGCAGCCGCGCTCGTTGGGATGCTGTCTGCATCTCCCGCCGCGGCCCGGCCCGTGACCGTGCCGCTTCCCCCGGCTCCCCCGTCTGTCGCGACACCGCGTGTGGGAGCGGCCCTGCCTGCGGCCCCTGCGGCACATGGAGCCCACGGTCTCGAGACGGTCGAGGCGCTGCTCGAAGACCTGAGCTTTCGAAACCTCGAGCTGCTCGACCGGGAGCGGCTTCTCAAGAGCGCGACGGCGCCTCGCGGAGGGGGCGGAACCCTCGTCTTCTCGGTGGGTGATGGGGCTTCCGTCGTCGTGCCGAGCGGTGCCACGGGTCGCGGCGCGTCTGGCGCGGGGCGCGTCGACACCGCCGCGGCATCTCGTGCGGGCGCCATCGCGCCGGCGGCCGATCTCGGCGGCTACCTGCGCATCCTCGACCGCGTTCGTCCTGGAGGCGTGGTGTGCGGTACCTTCAGTGACTGGCGCACGACCTCGGTCTATCGATCGGTGGCGGGTCACCACAACGGCTACGACATCGCCTATCCCCCCGGGACCCCCATCGCGGCCGGGTGGCCGGGCCAGGTGGTCTCCATCGCCAACTGGTATGGTGCCGAATACGGCATCACCGTTGAGTCGCCCCAGGGCTTTCGCACCACCTATGGTCACCTGTCGCCTGCGGTTCGCGTCGGCGCCTGGGTGAATCCGGGCGACATCGTCGGTCGGGTCGTGCGCGACCACGTCGATGTGAAGATGCGCGGTGCCGACGGCGCCTTCCTCGATTTCGGACGTGGCTTCTCGTCGGCATCGACGGCAGGTCGCGGCACACGGTCGTCGCTCGCTTCCCGGGGAGGCGGAGTGGTTCTCAGCCTTCACATCCGAGGAACCGGGGCTGCCGCACCGCGGGTCCTTCCTCCCCTCAACGGCCCCACCTGGGCGCGCCGGCCCGAGGCGGTGCGCGCGGCCATCGCCTACCTGCGCGTGCGCCATCAGCAGGCCGACCTGCTGGCCCGCGGCGAGGCGGCCCCGGCCGGGTCGCTGGCGGCCGTGCGCAGGCAGGTCGAGGAGGCACGTGGGCGTCTGCTTGTGAACGCCGTGCCTGAAG
>RGZZ01000277.1 GCA_010028905.1 Pseudomonadota bacterium
TTGACGGGTGTTTTTTAGCCTTACGGGGAGCCAAACCCGACGCGACTACACATCTCCCTGACGGCTCAAGTGCGCGACCAGACCTCGTGGACCACGAAAGCAGGAGAAAGAGGTCCGCATTCCCCTGACCCGATGAAATACCCCCACGAGTGCTGGGTGTTTTCATTGACTACCCCCAGCGGCCTTGGGGGTATTCTCGGGTTCCCCCCACGAGCACGACGGTCAAGAGCGACAGGGACATCGCGCCCGTGCCAGCGAACATCCTCACATCGCGTAAAAGAACGTCGCACTGCCCGCCACGAGCGACCAGCGATTCGCGCGTGTCGCACCCCAGAAGAGAGGTCAGACAAGCCGATGCTCAAGAAAAAAGTCAACCTGTGGCTGGTCGCCATCGGATTCTGCGCCATGCTCTACGGCTACAACGAACTGTCCCTGAGCCAGAAATCGTCTGCCGAGCCCGTGGCCATCACCTACGAGGAACTCGAAAAAGGGCCCCCAGAAAACCCCTATCGAATTCTGGGCAGTCACGTCCCTCTCGAGCTTCTCATCTACAGCTACAACCAGAATACCAAGCTGGTGAGCACGATCTACTACCCCATCACCTCGCAGGACAATCTCAGGAGTGCAGCCGCCCAGGTCAGCAAGGAAAAGAAGGTTCCGCTGAAAGGTCTGAAGAGCACAGACATCGTGAATGCTCTCGACATCCGTATCGTCATCAAGAAGAAAGTCGACATGAACGTGGACGAGGTGAAAGAGTTCGCCAAGAACTCGCCACCCGACTCGAATCTCAGCGGAATGATCATCAACAACATCGAGACCCTGGGACACAATGAAGCCGAATTGATCAAGTCGAGCCTCCCCCGCTTTGACAGCCAGAAAACCGTCATCTTCGAAGTTGACCGCAAACCCAGCTCAAAGCTGCTCTGCTATGCGTGCTTGGGAGGCGGATTTGCACTCATCATCGTCGGGCTCTTCTTCGGAAAACGAGTTGATTGAACAGAGAAAGAACCACCCCCTTCGCTCTGCTCGAATGACTGTTTAGAGGAGGATGGGGCTGGCGCCCTGTGGACGGAGGTTGCCGCACCCGACGGGCGCTGCCGAAAGCTGCTGGGCCCCGGCTCGGATCGATCCCCGCGAGCGCCGCGCGCCGCCGGCGGCGTGAAGCCAAGCCTGGAGCGCCAGGCGATGGCGCTTCGTCAGCGTGACCAGACGGCGAACACGCGCGTTACGGGGCGCGTCCCGATGGGCATCCTCCATGAGGGGCGCAAGCCCCCCCGCGCGCGCGGCGTCGACGTGCCTGTCGGCTCAGAGGGAGGCCACGCCGGCTCCGAGAAACGAGCCCATCATGGCCACCTTAGTTCTGGTTCACGGGATGTGGCACGGCGGCTGGTGCTGGCGCACCGTGGCCCGAGCCTTGCGGGCCGCGGGTCATGAGGTCTACACCCCCACGCTGACGGGCCTGGGGGAACGCTCGCATCTGCTCAGTCCGATGGCCGGCGTCAACCTGCACGTCGAAGACGTGGTGAACGTGCTGCGATTCGAAGATCTGAACGACGCCATACTGGTCGGGCACTCATACGGAGGAATGGTCATCACCGGCGTGGCCGGCCGCGTCCCTGAACGCCTCGCCACCCTGGTCTACATCGACGCCTACGTTCCCCGCGACGGTGAATCGATGCTGTCCCTGCGCGAGCCCGACGCCAACCGCCAGCTGCTCGCCCAGGTGCGCGATGCGGGAGCGGGCTGGCGAATGCCCCCTCCCCCTGTCGAGAACTTCCACCTCCAGACCGACGACGGGCGCAGCTGGGTGCAGCAGCACCTCTGCGAAGCCGCCTTCGCCGCCTACACCGAACCCCTGCGCGTCGCGCGCGAATGGACGGGACCCCGCGTGTACATCCGAGCGCAAGACCATCCGTGGGCGCCCTTCGACGCGGTGTATCAGCAGGCCATTGCCGACCCGCGATGGCAGGCGCATCTCGTGGCCGGCGGGCACGACCTCATGGTCGACGCGCCTGAAGAGGTTGCGCGCATCCTGCTGTCGCTGGCGCAGGCTGCGGAGTAACGGTTGCCGCGCACGCGCGCGGCTGCGCCGTGAAGAGAGGCGGGGGACGGGCGCGCAAACGGGGGGAATCACGGTCGGAAACATGCGTGCCAGGTTCACGAATGGCCAATCGAGACAAGTTCACATTGCGGTTCAGCGGGGTTTACCTCTTGGCAACGATGCGTTAACATGGGCCATGTACGATGGCCGCAGGGGCCCTGCCCCGAACTCGACGTGTGGAGGCGTTGCCGACGTGGACCAGCTCAAGAGAGACCTCGAGCAGATGGGGGCCGAGACCCGACAGTCCATCGACAAGCTGCGCGCCGATATGCGCGAGCGACACAAAGAGGTGTGCGAGAGCCTCGACAAGCAGCAGGCCGCGCTTAAGATGCACGACGAGGCCATCGGCGACCTCCGCGAATCGGTGGGTGAGCTCCGCGAATCGGTGGGTGAGCTCCACGAAACCGTCGAGACCCTCAAAGTGAACGTGAACAACCTTGAGACGTCTGTAGGCAAGCTCGAGACGTCCGTGGACGGCCTCACCCGGTCCAGTGCGGCCCAGGACGTGGCGCTTCAAGACACAAGGCGCTCCCTGATCCGCCAGAACCACACCCTCGACCAGGGCCTCGCCGCCGTGACCGACGACCTTGATCGTCACCGTCGGAGCGTGGGAACCGCCGTGTACGGGTACGTCGACGACGTGAACACCCTCAAGACCGAGATGCGAGGCCTCTCCGCACGAGTCGACGCCCTCGAGCGACGCACGCCGCCGGCGGCGTGACGTCGGGCTGGGGGCTGGTGCGAGAGCAGGGTGGCGCGACACGGGGAACTGCGGCGAGACTCGCGCCTTATAGCACCTCGAGCGCCATCTCCCAGGGCAGCGCCTGCACCGAACCGATGCATTGCGGGCGCGGATCGCGGCTGACGCAGAACAGCTCCGGATCTGTGAAGGCCGTCTCCAAAGCGAGAAGGCTGCGCAACTTGTCGGGCCGCACCTCGAGGCTCGACTTCACCTCGACCACTGCGAGGCGCTTCCCGGGGCGCTCGATGACGAGATCGACCTCGTTGCGCTCGGTGGCCAGATAGAAGAAGCGGTAGTCGCGTGAGCAGTACGCCTCGCGGCGCAGCATCTCCAGAATGAAGAATCGCTCGAACAGCTCTCCGTAGGCGCTGGTTCCAGGGACGGGCGCCATCGTCAGCTGGTGGCTCAGAGCACGGCTCACCCCCAGGTCGAAGAAGAGGAAGCGGGGGGCTTTGTGCACGCGCTTGCGCAGCGACCGCGTGTAGGGTTCCACGATGAACCCCACCAGGGTGTCCTCGAGGATGTGGTAGTACTCGCGCACCGTCTTCGGGTCGACGCCCACGTCACGCCCGATGGCCGCGAGGTTGATCGTCCGCCCGTCGTGCTGGGCCGCCACCTCGAGAAACTTGCGGAAGGGATCGAGCTGACGAATGAGGTGCTCGCCCCACACCTCTTCCTTCAGGTAGCCGTGGCAATACGCCTTCAGGTAGTCCGCGCGCTCGGTCTCCGAGAGGGCAGCGATGGCAGGCAGCGATCCCCATGCCAACACGCTCTCGAGATCAAAGGCGTCACCAAGCTCGTGCTGGGTGAGCGGGTGGAGGGTGCGTTCAACGGCGCGCCCCGCCAGCAGGTTGGCAGATCCTCTGCGCAGCTTGCGGGCGCTCGACCCCGTCAATACGAAGCGTCGGCGCGTCTCGAACAGACACTTGTGAACAACGTCGAGCAGGCGGGGCAGCTTCTGGATCTCGTCGATGACCACCGTGTCGATGGTGTCGGGCAGCGCCAGCACCTCACGGTAGAGAAGGTCCGGGTCACGCGCGTACGTCTCCTCCACCGAGGGCAGCAACAGGTCGATGAAACGGGTGGAGCCGGCCGCGAGGCGCTGATGCACGAGCGTGCTCTTGCCCGTGGCTCTCGGCCCGAAGAGAAAGAATGACTGGCGCGGGGGAAACTGAACCTGTCGAAGGAACATGTTCCCGATTTACGACGCAAATCAGGATCTTCCTCCATGAAAGAGCTTGGCGCCCCCCTCAGCGACGACGCCCCGTGTACTCGGTGAACACGACTCCGTTGCCCTCGCTGTCGGTGGCGTACACCTGGCGGTAGCCTGGCTCGTCGTCGACCCCCGCGGTCGACGTGATCGAATCGATGACCGGGAACCTCGACCCGTGCTTCTTCAGGTAGCGCATACAATCGTCGACCGATCGCACCCAGAAGCTGACGTAACCGTTGGCATGGCCTGGCCGCGTGGGCCCCTTGTAGATGCCGTAGACCGCGCGGTCGCTCCACCATCCGCGCCAGCCGTGGTCGCGGTAGGGCTTTCCCAGTCGAAGCACCCCGCTGTAGAAGGCCTGCGCCTTCTGGATATCAGCGACGGGCACCCCCGTGTAGTCGAACTCGAGAACCAGACCATCGTGCCGGTTGTCGCCGGCCACGACCCACTGGCACACGCGCCCCCGTGCGTCGAGCAGCATCGTCACCGACGCGCTCTCGCGAAAGGGGTGCGGGCCCACCCCCTCGAGGTTGACCAGAAAGGTGAAGAGCGTTCTCTGCCCCACCTTGCGCCGAAGCTCTGACGAGGCCGAGGCCACAATCTCCTTGTTGCGCGCATACTGCGGCCAGTACGCGTCGGTCAGCGCGCGCATGACCGCGCCTGCCCCACACGCGACGCCACGCGTGCGGATGCGACTGTCGTCGAACCAGCGAACATCCGGCGCGAACGCCTTCGAGAGCGCCGCTGCATCGTGTCGCATCCATGCCAGAAAAATGCGCCGGACCTCCACCGACGTCAGCCCTCGCAGGAGCGCCGTGGGCTGTCCGCCGCGCGTCACCCGCAGAAGCGCGAACAGATTGCCGTCGGCGTCGGTCGACACCATGCGGTCATCGCCACGCGGCGTGACGTGAACGGTGCCCTTCAGCTTGCTGCGCCACGGTGTGAGGTCAGGCACCAGAAAGACCCCGTAGCCGTTCGGCCAGTCGCGCCGGATCTCGCCGCCGCGCTCGAGGGTGAAGCGCATGCCTTGAAGATTGAACACGCAGCGCTCAGCCGTCACGCTCTCCGGCGTGCCCAGCAAAGGGCGGTAGAACGCCTCGGCGCGCTTCAGGTCGGTGACCGGGTACACGAATCCAAACGAGAAGGTCTGCTGCCCCGCCTCACCCGACGCCGGGTCGAAATCGAGGCTCCAGCTGTCGACCTGATGGCATATCTTCCACGACGGCCCGCTGCGCTGAAGCACCTGAAACACCAGGCCCTGATCGGTGTACTTCCAGCGCGTCCCCCCCTTCACCGAGATGGTGTACTCAGCCGTGGCGAACTCGCCATCGACGTGGAACCGCGCCTGCTCGATACGCATCGCCTCCGAGATCACCCCGCCCGGCCGCTCGAACGCCGACCACTCGCGCTTAAGCTCGCGTGCTACCTGCGCTGCACCCCGCTGGGCCGCCGGCGCGCGGCCGCTGTACCGCGTGACATCGGCTGACAGCATCGCCACGTATGCCGAACCATCTTGGTGCAGCCAGCGGTCCCACAGTCGCATCTCGAACGCCCGCAGCGAAGCGGTGTCAGCGGTCGAGCAGTCAGACGCGGCGATCTGCGAAGCGTCGAACGTGACGGGGCCCGCGAATGCCGTGCTCGTTGTGAGCGAGAAAAGTACGATGATCCAGACAAACGAGAGGGGCTGGACCCGACGCCAACGTGCACAGGCGCGGCCGCTGATCTCCGATCGCGAAGTTGACGAGATGGTGGCGGTTCTCTTGGATGCGGTCAAGAAGATGTTCGCGAGAACCGTCTGCTCGACTGCCCTCGTTCGCGCTGCCGCCGCACAAAGTCAGAGAGAAGTTCGGGCTGTTCGATAGCCTGCAGCAGACGAGCCGCCGCGTGCGAGGGGTTCCGCTCTCCCTGCTCCCACGACTGCACCGTCTTCAGCGAGACATGAAGCACGGCAGCGAAGCCGCTCTGGCTCATGTGCAGCTGCTGACGCACCCGCAGGACGTCGGCCGGACCGTAGTGAGGAGGGGGGGCGGGGATCTCGATGAGCGTCATGGGAAGCTCGATCTCGCCACGCGCGTGACGCAGTGCTTCGTCGAGCCCTTCCTTCAAGCGCTCTCCTAGTGGCTGCCTGTTCGGTCTCACGGTCATCTCCTATCGTCCTCTTCGCCTGTCGAGGGCTTCTCTTATCTGTTCAGCAATGGCGGCCATGACTCGACGATCGTCGGCGCTCAAGTCTTCCTGCTCTCCCTTTGCGTAGACATCAAGCAGGTAGAGCCGGTTGTGTCTGGGCACGTGCAGATAGATGATTCGAAGACCGCCGCGTTTGCCGTGTCCTCGACCCAACGTGGAGACGTTGCCGCCACAGGACAGATTCGAAGACCGCCGCGTTTGCCGTGTCCTCGACCCGTCCACCGAATCTTGCGAATGCCCCCTGCGCCTCTGATCACCGTGCCTGACAGCGGATCGGCCATCAAAAGCCCCCGAAACGCGGCGAACTCTGCGTCACTCGCGAAGTACTCCTCTCGCGCCGCGGCAGAGCCAGAGGTCTCCACGATTACATATTCCACGCAGACATTATCCCACAATGTGGGACCCTATACAAGAGTGCTACGATGCCATCGCAGGAGCCGAAACGCTCGAGATTCGCGTGCCCGCAATGTCGATGACAGGCGACCTCTGCCCAGCGTCCATCCCTCACGCGTTCGCACCGCCCTCCTGCGCCCGCGGCGTACGGCCGAATCACGTTCAGGCAATGTGGCCACGGCGATAGTCTCCACCTCTGCGGGGGACAAGCTACCAGGCGGGCACCACGGGCGGACGCGGAACCCTGTCCACCACGGCACCGTGGGGGACAAGCCGCAGTCCACCACGCCACCGTGGGGGACACCGCG
>RGZZ01000278.1 GCA_010028905.1 Pseudomonadota bacterium
TCTCCCTCGATGCGCTCGACCGCGGCCTCGTTGATGACGTGGGTGAGGGCCGCCTTGAGCCCCTCGAGGTGGGTGCCGCCCTGCGGGGTGTAGATGCGGTTGACGTATCCGCGCAGGTCTTCTGCGTACTTGTGGGTCCACTGCAGGGCGACGTGCACCTCGACCCCGTCGGCCTCTGCCCTGAGCTCGATGGGCTCCGGGTGCACGGGGTCACGATCGGTGTTGAGCCACGAGACATAGCCGGCCAGCCCTGAGGCGTAGCACCACGTGTGCTGTCGCGAGCCTGCGGTGAGCGTGACGGTAAGGCCCGGCTGCAGGAAGGCCTGGCCCTGAAGGTGCTCGGCCACCGCGCCCTCGGCGATGCGGTGATGGGCGCGGGCTCCCGTGTCGGCGCGGAAGATGCGCCGATCGGGCATGAAGTGAACGCGGGTTCCGTGGCGGCTCGAATCACCCAGACGCTCGAGAGGCCCCGGCTCGCCCTGCGTGTAGCGCTGACGGTAGTGGCTGCCGTCGCGCCAGATGTCGACCTCGATCGACTCCGAGAGGGCGTTCACCGCCGCCAGCCCGATTCCGTGCAGGCCACCGGGGGCGCTGTAGACCCCCTCGGCGAACTTCCCGCCGCTGTGCAGCATGGTGAACACGACTTCGCAGGCAGGAATCCCCGCTTCCGGATGGGTCTCGACGGGAATGCCCCGCCCGTCGTCTTCGACGCTGCACGACCCGTCTTCGTGGAGCGTCACGTCAATGCGCGTGCAGTGCCCCTCGAGAGCTTCGTCGACCGCGTTCTGCACCACCTCGAGCACCAGGTTGTGCAGCCCTTCGGGCCCGGTCGAGCCGACGTACATGGCGGGACGCATGCGAATCGCCTCGAGCCCGCGCAGCACCGTGATGCTGCTGGCGCTATAGGTCTCGGAAGAGAGAGGCGGAGGTGTCGCGCTCATGACACGTGGTCCGCGAGCAGGGCCGACAGGCGAGCCTGATGAGCCACGCGGATGTGCTGCATGGTTTCGAACCAGCTTGCGATGTCGGGGAACCCTTCTGAACGCGCCGTGCGGATCATCTCGATGAGCTCGCTGCTCAGCTCTCCCTCATGCTCGGCGACAGAGGCTCTCACGTTCTCGAGGGTGTCTCCGATACGACGACCGCTGAGCGGGTCGCCCGCGCGGAGCAGCAGGTCGAGATGACCCTGCGCGTGAAACGCCTGGGATTCCGCGAGCTCTCGGAACGCCCGCGCGATCTCGGGGAATCCCTCGATCTCAGCCACGCGGGCAAAGCGCTCCGACAGTCGCGAGGCCTGTGCGTCGTGCGCGAACGACGCGCGCAGATGCGCGTGCGTCTGCGTGTCGTGAAGCTTGGGAATCACCCGTCTGGCCGCAGCGGCGCCGTCTTCGGGACCGGTGGGCTGCCCTGGTTGTGCGGTCAAAGTGGCCCTCGCGGAAGAGAGATGGGCGGTGCACACGCAGGTCTGCACCGCCCTGTAGATTCTGATCGCCTCACGGTCGATTCCTGTCGCCACGTGATGGACGAGTGCAGTAAAGCGTCGCACGGGAGCGCGTCGCACGGGAGCGCGTCGCACGGGAGCGGCGGAGCCCGCGGGAGCGGCGGAGCCCGCGGGAGCGGCGGAGCCCGCGGGAGAGGCGGAGCCCGCGGGAGCTACTTCACCCCTCCGAGTTCCACCCCCGTCCCCGCTCCAGAGGCAGCCCGTCTCAATGAGCACTGCCTGAGGGCATCGCGGTTGCCTGGGGCATCGGCATCGGTGTTTCGCCCACACCCGGCGCACCCGACGCACCCGAGGCACCCGACGCACCCGACGGCGCACCCGGCGCACCCGACGGCGCACCCGACGGCGCACCCGACGCACCCGACGCACCCGAGACACCCGGCGCAGCAGGCGCACCCGAGGCTCCCGGCGCGCCTGTGCCGGGCGCAGCGGCGCCCGTCGACGTGAACTGGGTCTTCGAGGCCCCCAGCCCAGCGGTGGTGAGCACCGTGATGGTGCCCACCTCGGCCTTGTCGGGCACGGTCACCTTCACCGTGGTGTCGTCGATGAACTCGACCTTGTCGGTCTCGGTCTTGCCGAAGCGAACGCCCGTGACCCCTGTGAAGTTCTGCCCTTTCACCGTGATCACCTCACCCGGCGCGGCGGAGGCGGGGGCGAAGTCGGCCACGACGGGCGACATGGTGAGTCCGATGACGGTGGCCAGCATCGCCAGCATCGCCTTCAGCAGCGACTCTCCCGCAACCAGGCCGGACGCCACGGGCACGTTGTACGCGTCGTGGGTCTGCTCGCTCACCTTGCTCCAGATCAGGGCCAGCACGGCGCCGATGACGAAGGCGAAGCTGTTGCTGAAGGTCACGACCAGCCCCAGGCCGAGGCCCATGGCGCTGGGCAGATACGGGCGCGCCTTGGGGAAGAGCTTCTCGATGATGGGCAGCGCGCAGCCGATGAGCGCGCCGATGACCGCGGCGTAGATGGCGCTCGGCGGCAGGCTCTCAATGCCCTTCGACAGCACGCGGGCCACGGCCACCCACGTCTGGGTGGCGGGCAGCGGAAACTTCTCGAGGGCGTCGATGTTGGGAATCATCAAGTACCAGCCCGGCACGATGGCCAGCGTGCCGAAGAACACGCCCACGAACTGGGCGATGAACTGCTGACGCGGGTTTGCGCCCAGCAGGTATCCGCTCTTGAGATCGGTGAGCAGGTCGGCCGACGAGCTGGCGCTGTTGGCCGCCACGCCCGCCGACACGAGGTTGTGGGTGACGTTGCCCGGCGAGATGAACGCGAACATGAGCTGCATCACCTTGCCCATGGCGCCGATGGGGGTGGTGTCGGTCTCGCCCGTGGCGCGGCAGGCCACCAGCGAGAGCACGAACGACATGCCCACGGCGACGAGCCCGGGGATGACGCCGATATGAAACGCAAAGTACTGCACCAGCAGCATCACAATGGTGATGGGAACCATGCCCGCAATCATCCAGCCGTTGGGCACCTCGAGGGCGGCCATCTTCGCAAGCGTCTCTGCATCGGCGCCCCCGACGTGCGGCTCACCCGCGGCGCTCGAGGCGCCGAACGAGGTGAACGAGCGCAGCACGGTGCGCCACTGCAGCGCCAGCGCGGTGAGGCTCGAGGTCACCATGAGGGCGGTACCGCCCCACAGGGCCCAGCGCACGGGGTTGAACATGGTTCCCCCGCCCGCCGGCGGCAGCGACACCACCCAGCCGGCCTGGCCCGCGTGCGCGGCGTCGACCGAGGCCAGCCACGGCGCAAGCCAGAAGTAGAGCACGAACGAGGCGGCAAGCATCGACAGCGACACGCGCAGGCCCACGATCATCCCCGCGCCGATGAGCAGCACGCTGGGCTCGAATCCGCCGCCCACCAGCGGCTTGCCGCCCGCGGTGAAGAAGCCCTTCTCCGGCCACTGCTCGGAGAGGTGTACGTCGACCACCTTCTTGCGCATGAAGTCGAAGAAGCGACCCAGCCGATAGAACATGCCCTCGTCGGTGTTGAGCACGCCCACCACGGCGCCGACCAGCATGGCGATGATGAGCGAGTAGGCTCGCTTGATGGCCTCGCGCCCCTCGCTGTAGAGGCTGCGCAGCGTGGTGGCGGCGGCGATTCCCGAGGGGAACGGCAGCTGCTCGTGATTGATCATCTGGCGCTTCATCGGAATGGCCAGGAACACGCCCATGGCCGCAGTGGCGAGGGTGAAGCTGGCCACGGCCCACCACGGCTGATGCACGTGGTTGGGGTCGAGGATGAGCATGGCGCCGAACGCGGTGGCAATGGTGGCCCCCGTCGACGCGCCTGCCGCCGACGCGGTCGACTGCATGCAGTTGTTCTCGAGAATCGACATCTGGCTGAGCTTGCCCCCCGTGAGGGCGCGCAGGCCGTTCCAGAGCACGAACGACATCACGCACGAGGTGATGGCCACCCCGAAGCCCCAGCCCACCTTCATGGTGGTGTAGAGGTTCGACCACGACATCAGCATGCCGAGCACCGCGCCCATGGCCACCGCGCGGAAGGTGAGCTGGGGCATGTTGTCGCCCTGGTAGACGTGGGTGTACCAGTGCAGGTCTTTCTCCTCGGCCGACGCCTCGTCCGGCAGCGGCGGCGGCTCACTGGTGGGCACGTTGGTGAAGCCTTCGGCGTGCTCGGATATGGGAAGATGTGAGGGGCGTCCCGGCGTGTGGGTGTACGCGTTCGTGGAAGGGTCGAGAGCGGTCTCCTCGTCGTGGTCGGCCATATCGAGTTCCTCTCAGACGTTGTCGGCGGGGTGGGGCGGCAGGATGGGTCGGTGAAGATTCCCCTCCGCTTCGAGAAGTC
Source organism: Pseudomonadota bacterium (assembly GCA_010028905.1). Lineage (NCBI taxonomy): Bacteria > Pseudomonadati > Pseudomonadota > Pseudomonadota bacterium. Next base: position 4,325 of record RGZZ01000278.1, read on the forward strand.
CTCGCGCGTCGATCAGCGACGACGGTAGACGACGGCGCCGTCGGCCACGGTCAGCATGACTCTAGCGGCGTGGATGCGGTGGGAAGGCAGCTTGAACAGATCGTGATCGAGCACCACCAGGTCGGCCCTCCGACCCACCTCGAGCGTCCCCGTGCGGGCCTCATCGAATCCCAACCAGGCGGCGTTGCGCGTGTACATCTGGATGGCCTGGGCGAGCGAGACCCGCTCGTCGGGGATGTATACCGCACCGTGGGCGTCACCCAGGGCGCGATGGGTGACCGCGACCTCGATGGCGTCGAGCGGGGCCAGGGTGGTGACCGGCCAGTCGCTTCCCCCGACCACGCGCGCGCCGCAGCGCCACATCGACCGTGCGGGATACTGCTGGGCGTAGCGCGAGGGTCCCAGCACGACGCGGTCAACCTTCGAATCGCTGTTGTCCTGCAGCCAGTACGACTGGAAGTTCGCCGCTACCCCGAGACGAGGGAAGCGGGGTCGATCGGCTGGGTCGATGAGCTGGACGTGCGCGATGTGGGGACGACGGTCGCGCGGTCCGTGCGCAACCGTCACCGCCTCGATGGCGTCGAGCCCGTCGCGCACTGCACGGTCGCCGATGGCGTGCATGTGGATCTGGAAGCCGGCATCGTCGAGTCGCAGGGCGAGCGCGCGGAGGGCGTCCGGCGCGAACTCGGAGATGCCTCGATCGTGCGGGCGATCGGCGTACGGCGCGAGCATGGCGGCGGTGTGGGTCTCGATCACCCCGTCGAGGAAGATCTTGGCGGCGGTCAGGCGCACCCGCGAGCGCGTCGCGCTCGCGCGCAACTTCACCAGGTCGTCGACCTGCTCGGGGCCGCGCGTGGGGTCGGTCTCGAGCGACGCCACCACCCGCAAGGTGAGCCGCCCTTTCGCCTCAGCCGCCTGCCAGACGGCGACCTGGCTCCGCGTCACCCGCGCATCGTGGATCGTCGTGATGCCTGCCGCATGGGCACGCGCCTGGGCTGTGAGCAGGCCCCGCAGGCTCTCGTCGAACGAGACCGGAGACAGCTTCTCGGTCACCCCCGTTGCGGCCGCCTCGCGCAGGGTTCCGCTCGGGTTGCCGTGGGCGTCACGCTCGATGCGTCCACGTGGGGGGTCCGGGGTGGACGCGGTGATGCCGGCCGCCGCGAGGGCGCGTGAGTTGGCCCACCCGTTGTGGCCGTCCGAGGCCCAGAAGAAGGCGGGGCGATCCGGCACGAGGCGGTCGAGAAGCTCGCGGCTCGGGTTGCATCCCGGAAACAGCGAGACGCCCCAGCCGGCACCCACCACGCAGGGGAGGCGGGGATGGGCGCGGGCATACGCGCGGATGGTCGCGGAAACCTCGGCGATGCTTTCGCACGCGTAGAGATCGCAGCGCCCGAGGTCGACCCCGCCGTCGAGCAGGTGCACATGCGTGTCTTGAAAGCCCGGCAGCAGCATGCCCCCCCTCAGATCGACGATGCGGGTACGCGGCCCGATGTGCGGCGCAAGATCGGCGGCGCGCCCCACGAAGACGATGCGCCCGCCCTTCACGGCGAGGGCTTCGGCCCTGGGATGGCGCGCGTCGACCGTGTAGACCGACCCGTTGCGGAACACCAGGTCCGCGGGTCGGGCCTGCAGTGGCGTGGGTCCCACGAACAGACAGATCAGGAACGAGATGATGATGCGTCGCATGCCGCGTGGGTTCCGCGCCCGTCGGGCACCTCCTGCGGTCGCCGTGAGAGGTGACGCGAGGCACAGCGCAGATGTGGGGCGTGAGGGCGCTCGGGTGCGGGTACTGCCACAGATGTGGCCCGTAACCGCGGAGCAGTACCACATCTGTGGCAGTACTGGGCTTCGGGACCCCCCTCCCCGACCGCGACACACCGATCTTCCCTACGCACGCCTCGCGCAGCGAAAGCCACAGATGTCGTTGCTGTTGCCAGGACGATACTTGCCGCGATCGGAGCCGCGAAACCTGTTGAGGAAGCAGTCGAACCACGAGCCCCCGCGAACGACGCGCTGCTCACCGTCACCGCTCTGTGCGCGTTCGCGACCGTCATCGGCGCGACAGGGGTAGGGCTGATAGAGCGACGCGCACCACTCCCAGACGTTTCCCACCATGTCCAGACACCCGAACGGCGAGCCCCCCTGCGGATACGCGCCTACCGGCAGAGGCCTCTCTGCTGAGCCCCAGTCGCCCCCGACGCTGCTTCGGCACCGCTGCGGGTCCCAGTCGTTCCCCCACGGGTACGTCAACCCTCGAGGGCCGCGGGCGGCGTACTCCCACTCGGATTCAGCCGGCAGGCGAAGCCCTGCCCATCTCGCATAGGCCACCGCGTCGTGCCACGACACGTCGACCACGGGGCACTCGTCGCCCCACGCGCTCGCGTACCGCTCGAAGCTGCCCGCGCCCCTGTGCCCGGTGGCCGCCACGAACCGACGGTACTGGGCATTCGTGACAGGGCATCTGGCCATCCAGAACCCGTCTAGCGCAACCTCGTGCGGAGGCTTCTCGTCTTCGTGCCCTTCTGACCCCATCGTGAACGTCGCCGCCGGGATGTAGATGAGCACCGAGCCGTCTCTCTCGTTCTCGGTCTCTTCGAAGCCCTGCG
>RGZZ01000279.1 GCA_010028905.1 Pseudomonadota bacterium
CCACAGTTGAGCACATTTGTGCTCAACCCGCCACAGTTGAGCACATTTGTGCTCAACACGCCACAGTTGAGCACATTTGTGCTCAACCCGCCACAGTTGAGCACATTTGTGCTCAACCCGCCACAGTTGAGCACATTTGCGCTCAACCCGCCACAGTTGAGCACATTTGTGCTCAACACGCCACAGAGATAAAGAACACCGCGTATCGTGGGCCGTATCCCCTACGATTGCCGAGCTCCTCTGCATCAACAGCCGAACACGCGGCTGGACATTCACGAAACAGGAGGCCCCTCAACATGAACCTCTCCCCCGGACAACGACGCTCCACCATGCAAGGCTTATCGAGCGACGGTCGGTCGTGGCCATCACGATGCTCGGAGCGGTCGCCTTCCAGCTCGGCGGATGCGCCGGCGGGCAAGGCCTCACCGGCTCGATCACGTTGAGCCTCGTGGGCCTGTGGCTGGCGGGCATCTCACTCATGGGGCTACTCGCGGGCTGGAGCACCGGAAGCGGATCGCTGGGACAGGGAAGCCCGCTGACCGACAACATCCCGCACACGACCCCCACACCCACGCCAACCCCCGTGGTCGCCGTCAACCTGCGCTTCGTGCAGCAGCCAACGAAGACCGCCGGGGCCCAGGCAAACGCGCTCATCACACCTTCTCCTCAAGTCGAGGCCGTAGACGGTAGCGGCACTCGCGTCGCCAGCTTCACCGGGCCGATCACCATCGCGCTGGTCACGGCGCCTGCAGGCGCGGTGATCACGGGCACCCTCACCCGCAACGCCGTGGCGGGCGTGGCGACCTTCAACGACCTGCGCATCAGCATCGCCGGGAACTACACCCTGCAGGCTTCCTCGGGGAGCCTGCGGGCCGGCACCAGCGTCAGCTTCGTCACCACGCCCCTGCCAGTCAGCTTCAAGACCCAGAGCACATACACCAGCTCTGGGGGGCCCTTCGATGTCGCCGTTGGCGACGTCAACCTCGACGGCAAGCCGGACCTCGTAAACACCAATGCGGCCGACGGCACCATCTCGGTGCTCCTGGGCAACGGCAACGGCACCTTCGCTACCCAGAGCGCCTTCGCCGTGGGGAAATTTCCTACAGGCGTCGCCTCCGCCGACCTCAACGGCGACGGCAAGCCAGACCTCGTCACCACCAACTACGCCGACAGCACCATCTCGGTGCTGCTGGGCAACGGCGACGGCACCTTCGCTACCCAGAGCGCCTTCGCCGTGGGGAAATTTCCCATAGGCGTCGCCTCCGCCGACCTCAACCTCGACAGCAAGCCAGACATCGTCACCCCCAACTACGCCGACAGCGCCATCTCAGTGCTGCTGCACGACTGACGGTCGCAGCCCTTCCCCGGGCCCTCCACTGCCAGCAGGCCGTGTTGCCCAGTCTTCGGCCTGCACCCACGACCGCGCGCCGGGAGGTTCGCTACCCCCGCGACACCCGCACCACGCTGCGCCCGGCCCCCTGACGCTCGACCCGCACCACCGCGCCGACGCGCTCGGAGATTCCGGGGACGTGCGAGATGAGGCCGATCTGACGACCCGTGGCCTGCAGCGACTCGAGGGCGGCCAGGGCGGTCTCGAGGGTCTCGGCGTCGAGGCTGCCGAAGCCCTCGTCGATGAACAGCGAATCGATGCGGGCCCGCTGGGCAGACAGCGAGCTCAGGCCCAGCGCGAGGGCCAGCGATACGAGAAAGGTCTCGCCCCCCGAAAGGCTGTCGACCGAGCGCACCTCGTCGCCCATGTCGAGGTCGACCACCTGCAGCGCCAGCGCCTCTTTCTTGTGGGGAACCCGCATCAAGCGATAGCGCCGCGCCAGCTCACCCAGATGCTCATTGGCGTAGGCCACCAGAAGATCGAGGGTGAGCCCCTGGGCAAAGACCTGCATGCGCTTGCCGTCGGCCGAGCCGATGAGGTCGGACAGCTCGATCGTCGAGGGCCGTGAGGTGATCACGCTCGGCCGCGATGAACGCGGCGTCGTGGCGCAGCAGATCGACCGCCTCGTCGACGGTGAGCCCGGCGCCGGCCAGCGCCGCATCGCGCGCCACCCGAGCCTCATCGCGGCGCTTCATCGCTTGCGAGAGCGCATCGCGAAGCGTGCTCTCGCGCGACGCGAGCGACCGATGCTCGCCATCGATGGCCTGCCGCGACTTCTCTGATTCGGTGAAGGCCACCTCCGCATCCTGCACACGCCGTGCGAGCTCGGAGCGCACCGCGTCGGTCGCGCGCCCTCCCAGCAGCGTGGCGCGCACAGAACGCGCCGCGTCGCGCTCTGCCCCCGCCGCCTCGGCTTTGCCTCTGGCCTCGACAACCGCCGCGTCGCTCGATCTTGTCTCGGCCTCGACCGCGGCCATCTTCTCGCGCAGCGCGGTCAAGGTCGCCTCTGCCGAGAGCTTCGCCTGCTCTCGCGCCCGACGCTTCTCGACCGCATCGGCACACTTCGTCTTGAACTCGACTGGGTTCGCCGTGAGCTTGACGCGCCACTCAGACGCAGCAGGGAATGCTGGCGCCAGCTCGGCCTCGGCCTCGGCGAGACCGTCTCGCTCGGCCTGCCCCTCACGCGCAGCGGTGGACTGCTCGAGCTCGAGGGCGCGCACACGCTCTTGCGCTTCGATGAGGCGCCTAGACGCGTCGTCGTGGGCGGCGCGGGCCTCCGCCTCGACACGGGCGGCCTGTTCGGCCTGGGCGCGCGACTGATCGGCCTGGGCGCGCTCGTCGCGCAGCGCAGCCACCACTGCGTCGACCCTCGCCGCCACGGCCTCGAGCTGCGAACCCACACCGTCGTCGGCGATAGCGGCGCCCAGCCCGTCGATGGGCTGCGCGAAGCAGACCGTCTGCCAGCGGTGCGCGAGGTCGTTCGCCTGCTGCTGCTCGACCTCGATCTTGCGCTGCAGCGCTGTCGCCGCCGAACGACAGGCCTCGGCGCGCGACGACGCCTCGGTGGCCTGTCGCTGCGCCTCGCCGAGCTCAGCCTCGAGGGTGCGCACCCGGCCCGACCAGGCGTCGAGCAGCGCGTTCAGCGCCGGGGTCTCTGCGGCGTAGGGGTGCTCGGTGGCGCCGCACAAGGGGCACGGGTGCCCTTCGCGCAGCGAGGCGCGATGCGATTCAAGCGAGAGGGTGAGGGTCATCTCGGAGAGCGCCACGCGCGCCTCATCGAGTCGCGTGCTCAGCCCGTTGGCGGTTTCGGTGAGCGATGCCGCAGATGCCTCGAATTGTGCAGCCTCGGCAAGATGCTGCTCGGCCTCGCCCATCATCTGGGCCGCACGCGCGCCGCACGCCGCAAACTCACCGTGGATCTGCGTCAGGGCGCGTATGCCCTCGCGCTGCCCCTGCGCGGCCCCCTCATCGGCCGCGAGTCGATCTGGCGCGCGGAGGCCATCGACGTGCGCGCGACACGTGCGCAGCCGCTCGGTTGCCTCACCCAAGGCGGTGGCACGTGTCGACGCGGCGTGCTCGAGGGGGGCCAGCGCCTGGCGGGCCTGCGCCAGCTGCCCGTCGAGTGCGGCGACGCGCGCGTCTCGCTGGGCCACGATGCCGTGCCTGCGCACATAGCGATCGAACACCGCCTCCCAGCGCGACCACTCGTCGGTGAGCACCTTTGTGGCGACCTTCTCGGCAAGCCACGTCTCGGCCTCGCTGCGCGCGCGCTCGGCGTCGGCCTGCTGGGTGCGAAGATCAGCGAGCGTGCGCGCGTGCCCTGCCGCATCGTGCTGCTTTGCGTTCAGCGCACCCTCGGCATCGGTAAGACGACGCTCGAGATCGCCCAGGCGGGCATCGAGCGCCGCGGCGCGGTCGAGCGCTTCGGCCGCGGCCTCACGCGCCGAGACCGCCTGCGTGTGCTCGAGCTGACGCGCATCGCGCACCTTCACTGCCTCGGCGAGGCGTTCTGCAAGCTGCTCACGACGCGTCGTCTCTTCGCCCAGCAGCCGCTCGCTCTCGGCCACCAGGCTTTCGAGCTCGACGCAGCGCTCGACGGCGCCGCGCAGCGGCTGCGCCGCCTCGACCGCCCGCAGCCGCGCTTCGCGCGGACCCGCCTGCGCGCGCTGCTCGCTGACCATCGCGAGCCCCTCAGACGCCGCGGCCTCGTCCTTTCGCAGATCGGCCAGGGTCGCATGCCACTGGAGCACCTTCACCACCGCGCTCAAGGCGTCTCGCTGCGTCTTCAGCGCGTCGGCACGCGCGCGCTCGTCGCGCTCGACCTCGGCCCGCGCCTCGTCAGGGAGAACGGGAATCGCGTCGATGGCGCGCTGCAGGCTCTCGACCTCGGTGCGCAGACCCTTGGCGCGTTCGAACGCGGCCTTCGACAGGCGCTGATAGATGTCGGTGCCCGTGGCCCGCTCGAGCAGCTCGGCGCGCTCTTGCGGCGGGGCCTTGAGGAAGGCCGCGAAGTCGCCCTGGGCCAGCAGCACGGCGCGGCGGAACTGCACGAAGTCGAGCCCCACCCGCGCCTGGATGGCGGCCAGCGTCTCTCGCTTGCCCCCCTGGCACACCGGCTGGCCACCCTCGAGCTCAGTGAGCGACAAGGTGGCGTCTTGCAGCGCCCCGTCGACCTTGCCGCGCGCTCGTCGCACCGCCCAGCGCGACCGATAGCGGCCGCCGTCGACCCCCTCGAAATCGACCTCAGCCCACCCGTCGGTGGTGCCGCGGCGCAGGAGGGTGCGCGGATCGGTGTTGCCGATGAGGCTCTTCTCGTCTTCGTTCGGCCCGCCCACGAGAAAGTCGCGGGGGCCGTTGAGACGCGGCGAGGCATCGTAGAGGGCCACGCACACGGCGTCGAGCAGCGTGCTCTTGCCCGCGCCCGTGTGCCCCACGATGGCGAACAGGCCGCCGCCATCGAAAGGCTGCGCCTCGAAGTCGAGGTCGAAGTGGGCGAGGCTGGTGAGGTTGCGGCCGCGAACCGCGAGAATCTTCACGCGCGACCCTCTTGCACCGCGGCGAGCACGTCGTGGAAGGCGTGCAGCAGCGGGTCCGGCAGCGGGTCGCTGTGGGCCTGGGCATACATGCGCACGAAGACCTCGTCCGGCGTCAGGTCGCGCAGGTCGCGCCCCGCGTGGGCATCGGCAAGCCCCTGCGCATCGCCGGTGAGATGGCTGCGGAAACGGATGAGGCGCACGGCTCGGCCCTCGAGGGCCTGCTCGAGATCGTGACGCAGGTGGGCACGGGGGGCCGGCAGCGACACGTGTACCTCGAGCCAGGGCAGGCGGCCCACGTCGTCGCCATCGGTCTTGGCCGGCAGCGCGCGCAACGCCGCGCACACCTCGTCGAGGGGGGCTGCGCCGCTCTTGGGAACGCGCACGATGCCCACATGGCGCGGCACGAGCAACGGCTGCACGTCAGCCAGCCTTCCCCCCGCGAAATCGACGCGCCACACGCCGTGCTCGTAGGGAGCCTCATCGAGGGCCAGGGGCAGCGGCGAGCCGGAGTAGCGCACGTGGCTTCGCCCCCCCACCATCTGCTTCTTGTGCAGGTGCCCGAGGGCCACGTAGTCGATGTCATCGGGGAAGAGATCGACGGGCAGCGCGTGCTGGTTGCCCACCTGTATCTTGCGCTCACTGGTCTCGGAGAGCACCCCGCCCGTCATGTAGCAGTGCCCGGTGGCGATGAGCGCCTGCCCCTCGCCGCGACGGGCCCGCGCCGCCTCGAGCACGCGGTCGTACAGGCGACGCGCCCCCTCGACGAGGGCCTCGGCGCTCTCGTCGTCGCCCCCCTGGCACTCTCGGGGACGGAAGTAGGGCACCGCCGCCACCCATGCGGCCACCTGGCCGTCGGGGCCGGTGAGCGGCACCACCATGCGGTCGACATCGGCGTGGGCATACCCCCCCACCACATGCACCCCCAGCTGCGCGAGCAGCGTGTGCGGAGCGTCGAGACGATGGGGCGAGTCGTGGTTGCCCCCCACGATGACCATGTCGAGGTTTGGCAGCCGCCGGCGCGCGTCGGCGATGAAGCGGTAGAGCATGGTCTGGGCCGACGCGGGCGGGTTCGAGGTGTCGAAGATGTCGCCCGCCACGATGAGGGCATCGGCCTTCTCGCCCTCGAGCTGCACGAGCAGCCATTCGAGAAAGGCCGCATGCTCCGGCTCGCGGGACTGATCGTGCAGGGTGTGGCCGAGGTGCCAGTCGCTGGTGTGGATGATGCGCATTCCCCATTGTTCCCCAAAAAAGAGAAGAACCCTGCTTGCCCCCACAAAACCCCTGAACCGTTATCTGCGCCACCCCACACCGATGTGATCCACGAACCTGACAGATCACCACATCCCGCTTCTCCCCTTGCGCCGAAGCCGGGAAAAGTCTCATACAAGATTCACCCCTGGGCTATCTTGACAGTGGCACGTTCAACTGTTACAATTCAATCATGACCTACGATCTCCAGCAGCTCTGCGACCTCACCGACGTCACCCCACGAACCGTGCGATACTACATCCAGCAGGGTCTGCTGCCCTCGCCTGGCGCGTCCGGTCCCGGCGCGCACTACACCGAAGCCCATCTGCATCGGCTGAACCTCATCCGCAAGCTGCAGAAAGAGCACCTTCCGCTGGCCGAGATCCGCGACCGCCTCGAGGAGCTCGACGACAACGAGGTGGCCCGCGCGGCGCGAAGCGCATCGAGTGCCGCGCGCACGTCGGCGGGCGACTACGTGCGCAACCTGCTGCACGATGTGACCCGAAGCAGCCCGCCCCGTGCCCCTGAACCGCCGGCCTACGCGAGCGATCGCTCGACGTGGGAGCGCATACGTCTCGACCGCGATGTCGAGCTGCACGTGCGTCGCCCGCTGTCGCGCACGCAGAATAAACAGGTAGAGGCCCTCATCGCGGCCGCCCGACAGCTCTTCGAGACCCCCTGAGGCGCGGTCGCGCCACACCTCGCACCGTCTCTCGCATTCTCTGCCCTGCGC
>RGZZ01000280.1 GCA_010028905.1 Pseudomonadota bacterium
GCCTTCTGGTGGTGGGCATCAACCCGGCTCGCCCATTCGATGGCCTGCACGAGCAGTTCATCGAATTCGTGGCCACCCTCGTCGAGCAGAAGGTGAACGGCCAGCACACCCTGCTCCAGATGCGCGAGAACGCCGACATCGAGCTGCAGCGATCACAGCAAGCCTTCAAGAGCCTCGCCGAGCACTCCGCCGACATCATTGCGCGCCTCGATCGAGATCTCCGATTGCTGTATCTCAGCCCCGCGGCCCGACCCTATCTGAGCGGCGTCTCTCCCGAGGGCTGCATCGGCCGCAGGCCAGACGAGATCGACTTCCCCCAAGGTCTCGGAACGCGCTGGATTCCCCTGATAAGGGAAGCATTCGAAACAGGGCAGGAGCAACGCGGCGATTTCAAGCTTCCCACAACGCCCGAACCGCGCTTCATCGAGATGCGCATCGTTCCGGAGAGCACCCCCGATGGAACGGTCGAGAGCGTGATGGCCAGCATGCGCGACATCACGGATCGAAAACGGGCGGAGAGAGCCTTCGAGCAGCATCGCATCAAGCTCGAACGACTGGTGAAGGAGCGTACGCGCCTGCTGCAGGACGCGGTGAACAGCCTCGAGACGTCGAACGTGAGCCTCGCTGAGGCGAAGCGCGCGGCCGAGATCGCCAATCTCGCCAAGAACGAGTTCCTCTCACGCATGAGCCACGAGCTGCGAACGCCGCTCAACGCGGTCATCGGATTCTCGCAGCTGCTGCTGGAGGGGGCCTGCACACCCGAAGAGGTGCCGACCTTCGCCACACACATCTTCAAAGCGGGTGAGCACCTGCTGCGCCTCATCGACGAGGTGCTCGACATCTCGCGCATCGAATCGGGACGGCTGCAGGTTCATCTTGAAGATGTCTCGCTGCGCGCGCTGCTCGACGACGTGATGCAGATGAGCCAACCGCTGGCCGCGCGTGCCGGCATCACCCTCGAAACCGTTGCGCAGGGCAGCTGTGAAAAGCGGGTCACGGCCGACGCGCAACGCCTCAAGCAGATTCTGCTCAACCTCATCTCGAACGCCGTGAAGTACAACACGCCGCACGGCCGCGTCTACCTCTACTGTCAGGAAAGCGATCATCAGACGCGTCTCTTCGTGCACGACACCGGCCCCGGCATCCCCCCCGAGGGGCAGCAGCAGCTGTTCCAGCCGTTCGAACGCCTCGGCGCTGAGGTCAGGCGAATCGAGGGAACGGGTCTGGGTCTCTGGCTCTCCAAAGCACTGGCAGAGGCCATGGGCGGCACGCTGGGCTTCCAGAGCCAGCCAGGCGAAGGCAGCCGGTTCTGGGTCGAGCTTCCCAACGCGGAACCCGCCCACGAGATGATCGCCGAGCAACCGTCACCGCACGCGACCCAATCGTCAGAGCAGCCGTCCCCGACCGACGTGGTGCTCTATGTCGAGAACAACGTACTCAGCGTTCTCCTCGTCGAGCAGATGTTGCGCAATCGACCCGACATCCGGCTTGTCGCGGCCATGCAGGGCAGCATCGCCCTCGAGCTGGCTTCGACCACCGACCTGAGCCTCATCGTAGTCGACCTCGACCTGCCCGACACGAGCGCCCTCGACGTTCTCGCAAAGCTGCGCGCATCGCACAGAACCGCAAACGTGCCGGTGCTCATCGTGACCACCGATCCGGACAGACACGGGTGCACGGCGCTGAAGGCGGCCGGTGCCTACGGGTTCGTGCAGAAGCCGTTCGATGTCAGAGCGTTCACTGCCGCAATCGATGCCGCCCTCGAGACGAGCACCCGGCAGCGCGCACGGCCGAGACCGACGGATTCTGGCTGATTTCACGGCCCAGTGACGAAATTTCAGAATCATTTCATCTGCCATCGATATCCTGCGCGCACGAACTGCTTTGGAGGATCTCGATGGATATTCGATCGCCCCACATCTCCCCTGGCCGATGCCGCGTCAGCACGACCTGCGCACCCATCCATCACGAAGGTCTCTCCGCCTCCAGCGACACGCCTCCGACCGATGGCGTCGCGTGGACGAGCGGGCCGCGACTTCCCGGAGCGAGTCGCGTCTCCGTCGTGAACCCATTCTCCATGTCCTCGACGGTGACTGCGCCGCCCCCCCACATCAACGCCCCGGTGCGCCACGAAGCAGCGGCTGAGGAGGCGTCCGCGACGCCCCTCGGAAACCGCCTGATGGGCATGCTCGCCCTGGGCTTGAGCGGAATCGGGGTCATCGGAGGCATCGCCACCCTGCCCACGCCAGCCATGGCGCAGACGGTGCAGAGCCAGGCGCTCGCTGAGACGCCGCAGACAACCGAGACCGACACGCGGATGCGCGACGCAAGACCCGTGCGTGCCCAGAGCATCGACGATGCGGTGCGCCGCTTCGACCGCAGCCACCAGCTGTACGTCGTGGGCAATCCGAAGCTCAACGGGACCCCACTGGTGAGCGACGACCTCGCGCGCTATCGCGAGGTGCTGCGCGAACATCCGAATGTTTATGTCGTCTTGATCGAACGCACCGATGACATCAAGGGCGACGACCTGCGCCTGAGCCGCGGAATCGGAAACAGCAGCGCATTCGAGAGCGTAGTGAATCCCCAGACCGGGGAACGCGACGGTGCCGTCTTCATGATCTACCACAACGTCGACGGCAATCCCAACGCACGCAAGATCTTCATGCGCGCCGAGTCGATGCTCGACCGCGTCGGCGTCGGCGAAGCCGCGTTTGCCGCCCCCGACGGCACCCCCGGGCCCCTGCTGCAGCAGTTCGTCCACGCGTTCAAGGACGAAGGGAAAGACATCCCCGGCGCCCTCGAGACCGTGATGACCACCATGCAGTCACGGGTCGATGCCGATATTCGCCAGACGCACGAAGCCGCCACGCGAGAGGCGCAGGCCGCACGCGATGCTGCCGACCGCGCCAGCACCGTGCGCCACGAGATCGCCGCCGCGGTTGCGCTGGCCGTCATCGCCACGGGTGTCGTGGCCAACCGCCGCGCCAGCGCCGCGGGTGCCAAAGCGCAGAAAGAGCTCGACGCGGCGGTGGCTGAGATCGGGGTGCGCTCGAACGAGCTGATGGATCTGCTCAACACGGCCGACGTGCACGAGGTGGCCGCCTACGAAGGCAAGACAAAGGAAGTGGCCGATCGCCTGCGCGAGAACGTGGTCGAAGCCCTCACCCTTGTGGGCGGCGCCCAGAAGTTCGTCGACGAGGCCAACCAGCTGGTGCACGCCAAAGGTGTCGGGGCGGTGCGCAACATGTTCACCACCGGGCGGTACAACGACGCGCTGGCGCTGCTCACCGACCCGAACCGCACCCTCTCGTTCTCGTTGCACGACGCGTCACGCGCGGTGATGGAGAAAGGATCGAAGGCCGACACGTGGCGCGAGCAGATCCTTGCCCAGGGAGACTCACGCGCGTTCCAGAAATCGCTGCGCGACGTGCTGCTCGCCATGGCCGACAGCCGTGACGCCGCACGCGCAAACCTGGCTGAGATCGAGTCGAAGAGCGCCGACATCAACGGCTATCTGCAGAAGATCGAGGGCGCGGCTGCAAAGGCCAGGAGCGACGCCGCTGCCCTGCAGCAGAAGGCTCCCGATGGTCTCTTCACAGCGCCGTCGGTCACCACCAACCTCATGCCCGCGGTACTCTCCTCCGCGGCCGAGGGAGGCCTGCTGGCCAAGGGCCAGAAGCTGGCCGCGCATAACTTCGTGACCGCATGGGATGACTGCGCCGTCCCCGCGGAGCGCATGACCGGCGATGCCGCCGCCATCGTGAGCACGGGCAGTCAGGCACGACAAGCGCTGCTGCCTGCGGTGACCAGCGCAGATGCCGCGCTGAACGCAAACGGTGTGAAGACCGACTGGGCCCACACGGCGCAGGAGTCGCTCAGCAACCGGCTCGACCAGCTCGCAAACAAGGCGTTACGCACAGGCGTGACTGACGACATCACCGCCCTGGGGAACGACGTGGCGGCATTGAAGACGCGTGTCGAGACCGCGGTTCGCCTCGATGGGGAGCGCCGAGAGGTCGTGCCCGGCGTCATCACCGCAGCAGAGAACGACATCGAGGCCGGACGAACTGCGCTCAGCAGCGCGCTGAAATCGGCGGGCGCATTCAAGAACGGCACGCCCGACCAGGTGCTGCGCGAGCCAGACCGCGACCCTTCCACGCGCACCTCGAAGGCGCGGGGCGACGTCGAAGCCGCAAAGGGCACCCTCGACGTGGGCGATGTCGACAAGACCGACGCCCTGCTCACCGACGCGCGCGAGCAGAGCGCCGACGCCCATCGCCTCGTGGCTGAATCGCGCGAGGCGGTGAGCGCGCACAGCGCCACCCTGCACGAGCGGGAGCAGCGCACCGGGGCGATTGATGTGAGCATTCCCACGACCTACACCCCAGCGCTGGGGCGCATCAAGAAGACCTACGCTGGCGACGTGCTGCGCAAGGTGGCCGCGGAGGTGGGCGCCGGCGATACCCTGGCCGACAGCATCGACCGATCGCTCGCGGCCGTGACTGAAGCGCGTCAGCACACCGCGAGCGCCGTGACGAACTTCGACCGCGCCTGGGTTCTTGGCTCGCGCGACGACCTGACCGCCGCCGACACATCGCTCCGGCAGGCGCAGGGGCTGCTCGAGGCCATCACACATGCGGAGAACGTGCTCACCGATCGACAGCGCGGCGTTGAGCAGGCGTCGAGCGAGCTGGGCGCACGATACGCTCAGACCCGCGCCAGCGCCGCCCAGTCGTTCGTGCGCGATCAGGCCCGCAGCCTGATGGAGCAGGCCGATACGGCGCTGCGCGGGGCGCAGGGCGCCGTGACCGCGCACGCGCGTGATCCGTATCTCGCGGAAGAGCGCATCGCAGTGGCCGAGAACCTGCGCCAGCAGGTCGAGAGCGCCATCGCGGCCGACGCCCGCGCCCTCGAGCAGGCCAACCTTGCCATCTCGAGCGCCGAAAGCAGCGTCATCAGCGCAACCGCCCAGGTCGGCGCAGCGGCCGGACAGTCGTGGTCGTGGTCGAACAGCTACGGCAGCGCACATGAGCAGGTGTCCGGCCTCGACCTCGCGGGGGCGTACACCGCCCTCGCCGCCGCCGGCGCAACGCTGGCACGGGCCCGAGGCGAGGTTGGCGCGCAGCAGTACGAAGCCGCCGAAGCCTCAGCGGAGAACGCATCGGCGGAGGCGACGCAGGCCGCAACGGCCGCCGCGTTCGCGGTGTCGTCTGCACGCAGCCGCTTCGACGCTGAGGTGCGTCAACTCGAGAGGCTCGAGGCCGAGGCGCGGCGCGCCGAAGAGGAGAGACGGGCCGCCGAGGCACGCCGTGAAGAAGAGGCGCGTCAGGCGAGCAGCAGCTCGAGCAGCGGCGGAAGCTTCAGCGGTGGTGGCGGTTCGGGATCGCGCGGCGGTGATTTCTGAACGACGTCGCGAGCGCCGGCAGAGGCGCAAAAAAACATCGCTGGCCTGAGAAAAACCCGTTTTTTTCAGAAACCGTTCAACCCCTGACACTACACTACCCCTGGCTGTGACGATTCCCCCGAGAAATCCCCATAAAAAACAAGAGACAGAAAGAGGAACAGTGACCATGAGCATCATCGGCAGAGCGTTCAATCTGGTGAAGGCCAAGAGCAACGAGTGGCTCCACGGAGCAGAGAAGAGCAACGCCGGCGCGCGCGCGCAGCAGGCCGCCGACCAGATCCAGCAGGACACCGCCGAGTTCACCAACGGCGTTGCGCAGGCCATCGCCCAGCTCGAGCGGGTGAAGGACCAGAAGGGCGCCGCCGACGCCGATGCCGCCAAGTGGCACGCCGCCGCGGTGAAGTTCAACCAGACCGGTGACAAGGCCGCGGCCCGCCAGGCCCTCGAGCGCGAGATTCTCGCCAAGAACCTCTCGGCCCAGCTGCAGCAGCAGATCGACGCCCAGCAGACCCGCATCGACACCCTCCGCGCCAAGGCGCAAGACCTTCAGAGCCAGGCGCGGGAGGCCCAGAACTCGGCCGAGGCCATCAAGGCGCGCGAGCAGGTGGTTGGCGCTGAGGAGAAGATCAAGGGCACCGACCCGAGCAGCTCCCTCAACCAGCTCAAGCAGGCGCAGGACGACGTGACCGCCCGCGAGCGCGCCAACGATGCCGTGAGCCAGATCAATGGCGATGACCTCGACGCCAAGGCCAAGAAGCTCGAGCGCGACAACCAGCTCGACAGCGCCATGTCCCAGCTCGAGGCCGAGAGCAAGGGCAGCGCTCCGGCAGCCGCTCCGGGTGCCGCCGCCGAGTCCTGGAACATCGCCCGCTGAGCACAGATGATCACGATACGCGGAACGGTAGACCCGACCACGTATCGCGGGGCCTTCCGTCCGGCACGTCTGCACGTGCCAGGCGGATCGGCCCCTGTTCTCATGGGCTCCGCTGTACCCACCTCAACAGAATCGATCTCTGATTCGGTGAAATCCTCCGGCGCCATCGGCGCGCTCGTGGGAGCTGCGGCAGGACGTGGACTCGTGGTCGCAGGCGGAGCCAGCGCCGGAGCCGTGCTCGCACGATTGGCTGCCCAGGCCCTCCCCTCCCCGTTTGGCGTGGGACTCTGCGCCATCGCCGAGATCGGAGCCGGATTTGCCGCGGGAATGACCGCCGGCGTCATCTTCGAGCGCAAGACGCGCACGGGTCGCGTGATCGGTGGACTTGCAGGCGCTTGCGCCGGAATCACTATGGGGGCAGCACTGGCTGCGACCGGCTGGCACCCCTCACCGGCACTGGCACGAGCAACCAGAAGCTTCTCGCTGACCGCGCTGCCGCCGAAGCTGGCCGACCCATCGCATATCGGCACCCCCACGTTGCGTCACGACCGCAACGCGAAGGCAGCCCTGCGCGCCGCTCTCCCCGGTG
>RGZZ01000281.1 GCA_010028905.1 Pseudomonadota bacterium
GCGAGGGGCTAAACCTGCAACGCCTGGGCACCCTGATCAACCTCGACCTCCCCTGGAACCCCACCCGCCTCGAGCAGCGCAAGGGACGCATCCAGCGCATCGGCCAGGTTCGTGACGTGGTGCAGATCTACAACATGCGCTACCGCGGCTCGGTCGAAGACCGCGTCCACCAGCTGCTGTCGACCCGCCTGCAGGGCATCTATCACCTCTTCGGCCAGCTGCCCGACGTGCTCGAGGACGTGTGGGTCGAGGTCGCCCTCGGCGAGATGGCGCAGGCCGAGAAGCGCCTCGACGAGACGCCCAAGGAGCACCCCTTCGACCTGAAGTACCGCCATGTGAAGAAGACCCCGTGGGAGACGTGCGCGCAGGTTCTGTCGGCCTCGGCGATGGAGGAAGAATTGCGGCGGGGGTGGCGGGGGTGAGCGCAGAGGTGCGTGACGATGGGTCGACGTTGGCGCACAGCCCTTGGGGCGAGATGGTGTCCGACGATCGTCTGCCTGCGCTGTTGCGCGACGTGAGTGGGCTGCTCACGACCATCGGCGCCCTGCGCTCGGAGATGCGCGAGCAGGGCGAGAAGGCCGAGAAGCAGCGCCGTCACGATCTACTCGATCTGATTGCGGTGGTCGATGGGTTTGAAGACGTTGTCGAGAGTCTCGAAAGCGTGAAGGCAAAGATGGCGGCAGACGAGCAACGCCCCTTTCAGCGGTTGCGCATTGTGGGGAAGCAGCTCACGCGGTGGCTCAACCAGCGAGGGGTGCAGGCGTTTGATGCGGTCGGCGAGTTCGACCCGCACCTTCACCTGGCCGTAGATGTCGAGCTCGATGCCTCGCGCCCCGCAGGCGCCATTGCCCGACAGCTCAAGCGGGGCTACCGCGTCAACGGTCTTCTGCTGCGTGCCGCGCACGTTGTCGTGATCACCGACGATCCGACCGTCGTGAATGTCGGAACCTTCGAGGAGAGAGGCTGAACATGGGCCGCAAAGTGGGCATCGATCTCGGAACCACCAATACCGTCGTGGCCATCGCCGATGGAGCGAGTCCGCGCGTGCTTCGCAACAAGGAAGGTGAGGAACTGACCCTCTCGGTCGTGGGGGTTCCGCGGCGAGGCAACGCAAACGATCTTCTGGTGGGCACCCCCGCCTACCGAAACTGGAAGACCATGCCCCGTGACACGGCGCTATCAGTGAAGCGCCTGATGGGGCGAGGATACGAAGACGATGCGGTGCAGACCCTGAAAGAGAAGGTGCTCTACGAGATCATCGAGCCGGAAGATGGTACGGGGCAGAGCCTGCGCGTCGTGCTGGCCGATCAAGAGTACTCCCCGGTCGAGATCTCGGCACGTATTCTCGCAAAGGTGAAAGCCGACGCCGAGTTTCAGCTTGACGGTGACCCCGTCACCCACGCGGTGATCACAGTGCCCGCCTACTTCAGCGAGGTGCAGCGCAAGGCCACCCGAGACGCGGCGAAGGAAGCGGGGCTCGAGGTCATCCAGATCCTTGACGAGCCTACGGCGGCGGCCATCGCCTTTGGTCTCGAGCGCGGTGTCGAAGATCCGCGCATCGTGCTCGTGTACGACTTCGGTGGCGGAACCTTCGACATCTCGGTGCTCACCTGGGCCAACAGCAATTTCGCCCCCATGAACCTCGAGGGCGACATGTGGCTGGGTGGTGACGACCTCGATGAGGTCATCGTCGACAAGATCGTTGCGAACGTACAAGATGAGTATGACATCGATCTTCGAGACGGCGACCACGACAAGGTTCTCGTCGAGGTCAAGCAGGAGGCGCGCAGGCTTAAAGAGGCACTGAGTGCCGCAGAGAGCGGCGATATTCTCATCACGACGCCGGACTTCGACATCGATTTCAGCATCACGCGCGAAGAGTTCGAGCTCGCCATCATCGACCTGGTGGCCACCTATCGCGCCTGTGGATGCGGGCAGAACAACGACGTCGATTCTGCCACCTGTCACGCTTGCGGGGCCTCCATCAGCCAGCTGCCCGAACAAGACGGGAAGGCCATTGCGCTGATCCGGCGCGCGCTGCAGAACGCGCATCTGACGATAGATGACGTCGACTACGTGCTTCTCGCAGGCAACTCGACCCTGGTGCCGTTGGTGCGAAGGTCCGTCGACAAGCTGTTCGGTCGCAAGATCAAGTCGGTGTCGCATCCCAAGCTGGTGGTGGCTCAGGGTGCGGCGGTGGTCGCGGCCCAGGTGGGCGATCGCCTCGTCTGCGCGTCATGGCTGCCCGACAAGCAGCGAGAGTGTGGGGTGATGAATGAACGCGGCGCCACCATATGCGCCGCTTGCGGTGCGGTTCTGGGCGCCGATGGTTCAGCTGCTGGCGGGGCGCCCATCATCACCGTGGGCAGTGGAACGACGAATACCCCACGCCGGACGCCAGGCGAAAGTGGAAGACCTTCCACACGCAGCAACCCGACCAGCTGCTGGCGTTTCTGCCCGTCTTCGGAAAGAAGCCCGATGAGATGGAGTCACAAGGGAAAGCCTTCGTTCGGCTTCCCAAGGGGCGGCCGGCGGGTTTTCCCATTGACGTGTCGATCTGGCTTGATGTGGATGGTACGTTCCAGGCTGAGGCCCGTACCTCGACGGGCCAGCCCCTGCAGGTGCTGCACGACAAGGGTGAGGTCATCAGCCACGCAGCCGACGCCTTGGTAGAGGCGGAGATGGTGATCGAGAGTCACAAGAGCGAAGCCAAGGCCGATGATCTCAATCTGCTGCGCGAGAAGCGCGATCAAACCCTCGAGCAGATCTTCAGCGACCATCCAGAGCACGCCACCGCAACGGCCGCGCAGATGCGGGCGATTGCACAGGAGTGGGGTAAGGTCGATGAGACCTTGCGACAGAAGGTAGAATATCTGGTCAAGTGGGCAGATGGGCACCTCAACTACTACGGTTGGGCGTATGAATCAGAGAGACTGGCGCTGGTTCGACAGCGAATCGACGAAGCGCGGAAGGCCCTGCTGCCCAACGCTGAAGACACACTGCAGTTGCATCATCAGATGCTCGATGCGGCCACCAACAATCCGCCCCCGGTGGTACACCAGTTCTATGCGCTCTACGATGTATTGAGCACGCGAGTCGAACCCAGATCTCCGGCCAGGGCTCAGCACTTTCGTGAAGAGCTCAAAGCCGTGCGTGGCCGTTTTGTAGCACGCGATGGAGGTGCAGAGAAGCACTTGCGTGAGGTCACCGATGCGATTCACCACGCCGCTGCAGACAGCGGTGTTGCTCTGGCGGAGCCTGTTCGAGAGTGTGCGACGTGTGGTCAGGTGCTCAAGCCCGGTGCCCGCTACTGTGCGTCCGGTCACGATAGCTGGCTCTTGCGCGAGGGCGCATCGGAGGCGGGAGAGGAGGCGTTTCTCTGAGAGATCCGCTTCAACCCCATCAGACTCCCTATGAGGTCTTGGGCGTTCTGCCAAGTGCAACTGAGGCTGAGATCACGGCAGCGTTCAAGATAGCCGTAAGCAAGACCAGAGATGTCAACGCGGTACAGGCAGCAAGACTCGCACTTCTACGGCCGCTCGAACGCTCGCTGGTTGACTTGTTTCTGTATCAGGAGACAGGGCTGCGTCTTCTGGGAACGGCGCCGAGCGGACTTCAGCTCACCCTTACGCGTTCTGAAGAGTTCAGAACCTACCTGGGTCAGTCGTGGACCAATCGCCTGGTCCCAAGATTCCCAAACATCCACATGGTTCAGAGCCTGGCGGTGCTCTACTGGTGGGGTGCGCAGGGGGGCAGCGATCCCGAGCGCTGGGCCAATGCCATTGCATTCTGTGTGGGCCTCGCCTGTCACCCGAGGTTGAGCCTGGTGGCTTCTCCGCCGCATGTCGACGTTTCCGCAGAGCTCGAAGACGCCGTGGTGAGCCGCATTCGTTCGGCCTTGCAACGGGTCTCTGAAGTCTGGTTGCATGCTTCGAATGAGAGCAGCACGCTCCTGGAGCTGTTCGACCTCGAGCTGAAGGCTGCGCGAGCGCTGCGCGCGCTTGACTTGAGGGCAAACGGCGTGTGCATCGCCGCGGGGCCACTTCTGCTATCGCGCGTCGGAATGCTGCCGTCGATGCGCGCTACTATCGATCAGCAGCTCAAGAACAGCAGCAGCGAGGGTCTGCTTCGTGCCCATTGGCTGCTAGGTTCGCACGGTGCCACAACGCTGCTCATCGAGCGTGGCGAGTTCGAGACCGCAGAGAAGCGGCTGAGGTCGTGCGAGGCGAGCACAGAGGCGCGCGAGCTGCTGTCACGAGCGCTTCGTGGAAGGGCTCGAGGCGTGTTGCAGGGGGGAGACACCGAGACCGCATTCGCACTGTGGAGGGAGTCGCTCGATGCCACGTCAGTTGCGTCGGTGCGCGCCGATATCTGCCTCGAAGTGGTGCGCGCTGTTATTCCCATGGTCCGTCGCCTTCATCGCGACGAGCTCGATGCGCGCATCTCGTTGCTCAAGCCCGCCTACGACATCACGCCGGATGACGACGTCCGCGCGATGCTGGGTGATGCGTCATATTCGCGCGCGTATCGCAACCTGGTCAAGGATGACGAGATGAACGACGGCAACCTGCGAGAACGGGGAGCTGTGTTACTGGCGCGCCAGTCGAAGGCGGCGGCCGACATGGCGCTGGCCGCCACGCTGGGGGTAGTGCATGCCAAACAGGTTCAGGGCTGGTTTCATGAGCGCCACCAGATTCTCGAGCGGAAGGTGCAAGCGTTAGGGCCGGCACCGCTCGAGAATGACGGGCAGCTGACGCTCTTCTCGATATTCAGCCAGGAGTCTTCGACTGAAGATGAGCGTGGGTCTGGCAAGGCTCTTGCTAGGGTCTGGAGCCGCGCTTTGGAGGGCGAGGGTCACGCGCTTTCCTTCAGCCGGTTGGGGCGAAAGGTGGCGGTTGGAGCGGAAGGCGGCACGACGATCTTCAGTGTGTCGTCTGGCAGAAAGATGCATTTCTTCGAAGATGGGGGAACGATTACGGCCCTCGCATTCTCTCCCCGCCGCGAGAACGAGCTGTTTGAAGCCTCTAGCACGGGCGCTGTTGGTTTATGGATGCTTTCGAGTGACGCCGAGTACCGTCATCTCAAGGATGGTGACAGTGCCGTGCATTTGGCTGTAACGCGAAGAGAGCAGTGGGTCTCCGTTATACGCACCGGTGAGGAGGCACTCGAGGTGTTTGACCCAGAAGGCGTCGACGAGAGGTATTTCATAAACGCTCCCACCGAGTTGGTGGATGTGGTCGCCATGCCTGGGAGGGAGAGCTGGATCGTGGCGTTTGACGATCAGGTGGCCATCTGCGACATTCTACAGGCCAGCGTCAAGGAATCCACCGGAGATCGAGATACGCGACGTTCCAGATCTCGATCAGATAGACTGGTTTGATGAGCATTCAGAGCGCGTAACGAGCTTGTCATTCTCATACGACTGTTCGTATCTGGCCGCAGGTACCGACGATGGTTGCGTGAGGGTCTATTGCCTGGAGACCCGCGAAGTTGTGGCTACATATGCCCATGCAGATGCAGTGACGTGCGTGAGGTTTTCGCCCGTAGAGAATGTGCTTGCAAGCGTGTCGACCGACAAGAGTGTCATGCTCTGGAGGCTCGAGTAACGTTTACGGCCTGTCGGTCGAGATGCGAAACACCACGCCACGGTTGCTCTCGTCGTCGAGGTGGGTCTCTGGAATCGGACGCAGAGGAACCGCGCGAACCGAGACCTCTGCGTCTGGCTGAACGTGATGTAAAAGCGATGCCACTGTGACGGCACGCTCGAGGGCCAGTGCGGCGTTGCGTGGTGAGGGGGCGGCGTCTGTATGGCCTTCGATCTCGATGACAGGGGTGAGGTGTCGCAAGGCGGAGATGGCGTGCTTCAACGGGGGGAGCGACGAGGGCTCGATCTGCGTGGCGCCTGTCGCAAATGCTGCCTGTCGAAGAGATACGTATACCGACCCACCGTCTTGCGTGATTCGATAGGCAGGCCCAAGCTGACGTGTCAGCGTCTTGCTCCAACCGGTAGCTGTGGTTTGTGTAGGGGGACTGACCGCAGTGGGTCTGGTGGGTGTCGAGGGGGCTACGGCAAGTGCAGGCGAGGTCGATGCCGAAGCCATCGCCGCCGGTGTGGCGATGGCTTCAGGGGGCTTATGTGCGACGGTGAGCGTTTCCTTTGGCGAGGCAGGGAAGTTCGTCTGTGAGGGGGCGCTGCAGAACGTCCCCGCGAAAAATGCCGCCATCGCAGACGCGGCGGTGGTGAGCGCCCAGGGCAGTCCAGATCTCCGCGAAGGTACGGGCTTGTTCGCGGGCGGCTCGGGCACGGGTAGAACCGATGTGGGGGTATTCAGTGAGGTGGGTGAGGCAGCCGTGACGCTGTGGGGTGAGGGCGTCTTGTTCGTCTCGCTCGTCGCTGCCGCTATCGGCGCGGTTGGCAGTGTGCGCTGTGCCTCTGTAGACGCTGCATCACTCGCTGTAGTTCTCTGCTCGTCGAGCACCCCCTCAGCCTCTCGCACCCGCCGCTGATACGCCTCATTCTGCGGCTCGAGCGAAAGCGCCGTGTGCAGCGCTCGCAAGGCGCCGCGCGGATCGGTGTCGCGCAACGTCTCGGCGTCGCGCGCGAAGCTGTCGGCCAGCGTCTCGATGCGGCGCAGCAGGGTAAGGTCGGTCTTGCAGTTCGGACACTGAAGCGCGGTGGGCGGCACGTCTTCGAGGGGGCAGACCGGACACTTCGTGGTGGTGTTCATCGCGTCTCCTGCGGAGAACGTTCATCGCTTGCGGCGCTTGGCCCTGCTGCGCTCCCGCAGAAGAGGTTGACAGGTTGGTCCCTCGGAAATGCTCTCCAATCACAGTGAGGAGACAAGAGGCG